>JBDONQ010000179.1:0-4750 GCA_039831255.1 Campylobacterales bacterium | reverse complement strand
GCAGGTTTTTACCCCCTCCTCAATTAATCGCCGGACCACCGGTAGCAACTGGTCGGGGCTCTTTAACTTCACTTTTAACCACCTTGGCTTATACTCCTGAATAAACTCCAATTCAAAGGAGGAGAGGGCCTCCTTTAACTTTTCCATTCCTGGTCTAGACTCTCCACTCATTGAACTCCTCCTAAAATTTCATCTGTTTCCAAAGGCCCCCTTTGGAAGATTCAGAGGGCTCTCCCCGTTTAATCTTCTCCTTCAACTCCTCCAATCCAGCAATAATCGCCTCCGGCCTAGGGGGGCATCCGGCTACAAATATATCGGCCGGTAAAATTTCGGTCATATTTTTAATTACCGATGGGGATTCATTGTAAGGACCCCCGTCGAAAGCACAGGCCCCAATCGCCACCACATAGCGGGGTTCCGGCATTTGGGCGTAAGTTCTCAATAGAGCCGGTAAAATCTTTTTACTAACCAGTCCGGTAATAAAAATTACATCCGCTTGCCGGGGAGTTGGGGTCATTAGATACCCATACCGCTCCCAGTCGTATCGGGGTCCCATTGCCGCCAGCATCTCCAATGAACAGCAACCACTACAGAAGTGGACAATCCAAGGGGATTTACTCCGGGCGTAGTTAAAAAAGTCAAGAAACTTTAACATTCCGATACTCCTTCATCGAAATCATTAGGGCTAAAAAGAGAAGAAGCCCAAACCCTATCCCCCACTTTAACTCCTCCAGATTATCGGCAAAGACAAAAAGGCTGAAGAAGAGCCCTGCCATATCGAAGACAATAAAGGCAATTGCAAAGATAAAGTAGTTGAAGTTGGCCTTCATCGGTACCTCACCACTGGGGGGAAGACCACACTCGAAATGGTCGGTTTTCACCTCATCCGGGTTGTAAGGGGCGACACTAATCCCCAACAGGTAGAGGAGAAGCACCCCTAAAAAGAGTCCAACTGCGAAAATCGCCACTATTCCCATCTGACACTCCTTAAATTGAAATGGTATAATTTGGATTTAGTTGGTTGAGATTGGAAAATAACTCCATCCAAACGGGACCCCTCTCCTCCCTATTCTATCAAAGGGTTCCTCCAACACCGGGGAATTAAAAAAAGTATAATTCCAAATTATCTAAACCGGGATAATTAATTATTCTTATCTGCCTAGTTGGCAGGGGAAGTAAGGAGGTTGAATGTTTGGGCTAATAAAAAAGGGGTTGGAGAAGACCCGGAATTTAATCCGGGAGGTGGTTCGGGGGGAAATAGTGGAACAGAAACTCCCCCGGGAGGTGGTGGAGGAGGCGTTAATTGAGGCGGATATCGACTACGATTTAGTAGAGCAAATTGTAGAAAAATTGCCGGCCCAAGTGAAAAGAGAAAAGTTGAGACAAGTACTTCTCCACTTCTTCCCAGCGGAGGAGGGGCGGTTGGAGATTGACCGAAAACCTTACTCTATTTTAATAATAGGGGTAAATGGGGTTGGAAAGACCACTACAATTGGAAAACTGGCCCACCGGCTTTTAAAAGAGGGGCACTCGGTTATTTTAGGGGCTGGAGATACATTCCGGGCGGCGGCAATTGAACAGCTCTCAATTTGGGCTAAAAAATTGGGGGTTCCAATTGTAAAAACCCGGCAAGGGCACGACCCCGCGGCGGTCGCCTTTGACACAATTAAAAAGGCCCAAGCAAAGGGGATAGAGGTGGCAATTGTCGATACCGCCGGCCGACTCCACAATAAAGCCCACCTCCGGGAGGAGTTGGCAAAAATAGTTCGGGTCTCAAAGAAGGCGGACCCGGAAGCCCCCTCTTTAACTCTACTGGTGTTGGATGGAACCCAGGGGAGCAGTGCTGTAAATCAGGCGAGAATTTTTAAAGAGAGTGTTGGGGTAGATGGAATTGTAATTACAAAACTGGATGGGAGTGCGAAGGGGGGGAGCCTTTTCACAATTGTAAATCAACTCCAGTTACCAATCTATTTTGTAGGGGTTGGGGAGGGAGTGGAAGATTTAATCCCATTTAACCGGGAGGAGTTTATTGAGGGGATTCTGGAGGCCCTCTATCCAGAGGAGCCCCAACAGAAATAGGGGGAACGGAGAAGGGGTTTAAAACTTTTGCTACCTCTTCCAGCAGTCGATTTTTCCCTCCCTTTTCCCCAATTGGAAATTGGAAGGGCATCTGTAGCAGAGATACCGGCTCTTTTTTGGGCTCCGGAGGAGTTGAAAATGGGCTGGGCACCCGTAACAAATTTTCCCCTTTGGAATTAATGGAATCCCCCGGATTGGGCACTTCCCCCCTTTCTTGGGAATTTGGAGGGGGTAGGAGATTTGGGGAATTGAGTGTTGGGTCACCCCCCCAGCTAAAAAAGGGAAAAAGAGAAGTAAAAAAAAGGAAAAAATGGGGAGTCTCTTCCTCCCCCTTCCCTCCCGTCTCAATCCCCGCTTCTGTTTTAGGGCCACTTTTCTACTCCCGGAACCAGAGAAATGTGTCAACCCCCCGTTTGCAACTCCAGATTGGGGTTAAATCGGGCCCTGGTCGGAACCGCTCCCCATCCCACAATTTTGGGGCTACAATAAAAAGGGACCAGTCGACCCACTCCCGGAGTTGGGGGTAGAGATTGGGCCCCCCCTCCACCAGTATAAATTTAAAATCGAAAGCCTCCAGCTCTTCCAACGAGGAGATTAAAATCACTTCCCGCTCTGGAACCTGAAAAAGGGGAACACTCCGGGGAATCTGCCCCGGTTGATGGGTTAAAATTATTGCAGTGGGGGCCCGCCCCTCTATTAACCGGCTATCCAGCCGGGGGGTATCTATCCGGAGAGTTCTCCCCCCGATTAAAATTCCATCCACTCTACTCCGGACCCGATGGACCCACTGGAGGGAGTCCGGAGAGCTGATGTATCCCCCTGAGACAACCCCATTCAATGTTTGGGCCACTTTAAAGAGTTTAAAAGTCCCAAAACTCCACTTTTTAAACGGTTCAATTAACACCTTCGCCTCCGGGGAGTTGAGGAGCTTCACTTTTACCCCTGCCCCTTTTAACCGTTCCAACCCACCCCGGTGGCCGGAGATTGGGTCCCGGGTTCCAATTATCACCTCAGCCGGTTTTAATTCCGCCAACAATTCAGCACAGGGGGGGGTTCTTCCGGTGTGGTTACAGGGTTCCAGTGTAACCGCCAATCGCAACTCCCGGAAAAAGCCGTCGTGGTGGTGATAGAGATGCTCCCAAATCGCCGCCGGTTCCCGAAGGTCCGGGACGGTTGGGTGGTACTCCCGGAAAATTTTCCAACAGAGGGCCAGCTCCCCATGGGCCCCCCCTGCCTCCCGATGGGCTTCCACAAAAACTCTATTTTTAAAAATTCCGGCTGCCCCGACTGGAGGGTTTGGGTAGGTTAATAGTTGATATTTCCATCCCTCCCGTAGGGCCAACTCCAGTAACAGCTCCTCCATCTCTCTCCTCCAAAAAATGCTTTTACAATTCTATCGGATGCTCCTCCCCCTCAATCTCCCGGATTACCTCTTCAATTACTTTTAATGTCTCCTCCACATTCCGCTCAATTGAAAAAGAGCTCCCAATCTCCCGGGCCAGCTTCTGCTCCTGCCGAAGATAAGTGGGGCTCTCAATTAACCGCTCCAGCCGAGGGAGAAAGGTTGGGTCGGTGGGGCTCTCCATTACCCACCGGACCGGCAAAATTTCACTGGCCCCATTCTGTTGAGTTGTAAAGACCACATTGGCGTGAACCAACCCCTCCAGGACCACATTTGCAAAGGGGTCGTAGTAGGTAGGTAGAATTAAAATATCCCCCATTCGGTAGAACCGTTCAATATCACTCCGGGGACCGGTGAAGAGAATCTCCCCCTCCAATCCCAAATCCCGGGCCAACTGTTGATACTTGGAGAGCCGTTTCTCCTTTCCAACTACTACTAACCGCCACTCCCCCCGGAGATCCGGGGAAAGGTGGGGGAGAAGATGGAGGAGTTCCCGGACCCCTTTCCGTTTGAACCCACTCCCGACAAATAAAAGTACCACCTCATCCTCTCCAATCCCCAACTCCCGCCGGAGCTCCGGCTCCCCTTTCCGGACCTTTTCCGGGACTGGAACCCCATTGTAAATTACCTTTATTTTCTCCCTCGGCACCTCCGGATAGCACTCTAAAATCTGTCTCTTCACCAAATTGGAGTTGGCAATAATCCGCCGGGCCCGCCGGAAAAGGTGGGGTTCAATTGAAAGGTAAACCCAGTGGAGGGGATTTAACCACCACCCCTTTTTCGGGACCAGTTGGAGAAATTTTTTGTGGACTCCGTCTCCAGCCCGGTAGATATCGCTACAGAGCACCCGTTCCAGGGAAAAGTAGAGGGTGTGGGGGGGTTTTTTCCAGCAACAGATAAAATTGAAGTGGAGGACCCTGAGCCAGCCGGGGACCCAATGGGAAAGGGAGGAGTGGCAGTTTTTAATCCAGATATTCCTCTTACTCAGCTGGGTTATCAATCTCTCCAGATACCTCTCAGCCCCTCCGAACCGATTCCGTTTTAACCGGAGGAAAGTTATCTCCACCGAAAACCCTTCTGGTAAAATTTTTCGAAAAAGGTCGCCTATTGGGTTACTTAATTTTAGCACTTCTTTTAACCCCCCTCTGGTGGGGAGCTTCCCTTTTCGGGGGTGTGGCCCGATGGTTGGGACTCCTCTCCAATCCCCCAAAATTGGTGATTGCAACAGGGAAAATAGGGGACTACTGCAACTACACCCCCCTTTTCCCG
>JBDONQ010000225.1:0-4828 GCA_039831255.1 Campylobacterales bacterium | reverse complement strand
AGGGGGACAATTGGCCCGGTTCCATTTGGGGATTGGAGAGGAGAATTTAACCCTCACTACCCCAACAACTGGCCAATTTTATGCGATTTTACCGGAAAAGTATCGGCAGTTGAAACTATACTATTTCTCCCCTGCCACCGAGAGTTATCGGGAGGTGGTAATCCCAATTAATCTCCAGTTTGAGAAAGTGACAACCCAGACCAATATTAAACCGGAACAGAATCTGTTGGGAGATCCGGTTAACCTCCTATTGCTGGGGTTAACTGGGATTGGAATTTTGGCGGTTCTAATCTACCAAAAGTGGTGGTTACTCCTTTTTCCGCTAATTACCGTCGGCTATTTTGGGTATCTAAATCTCCCGTACCGGGACCGAATTTTAAAGCCGGGGGCTGAGGTAAAAATTTTACCAACCCCCCAATCTACAACTTTCTATATCTCCAAAAGGCCGGAGGAGGTCCAAGTGTTGAAAGAGTATCGGGGGTACTCCAAAATCTTGGTCCAGAATCGGGTCGGATGGGTGAAGAGTAATGAGTTGGAAGAGTGGTAATTGTAATCGACTTTTGTCGGCCGTAAAAGGGATTTACGGTTTTTTCTGTCTCCTGTGGTCCGCAGTAAAGGTGAAATTTGACCCCAAAAATGAGCTTAAATATCGGAAGGGGTGCTCCTCCAAATTGGTGGATTTAGTGGCAACGGAGATAAAAATAGTGGGAGAGCTCTCCCCAGAGGCCCAACTTTTAATTGGAAACCACACTTCAATGTTGGATATCGCCCTATTGGAAAAGGTGGTCCCAGAGAAGTTGATCTGGGTTGCAAAAAAGGAGATTGGGGATTACCCGATTTTTGGAAATCTGGTCACTAAAACTGGGATGATTCTGGTAGACCGGAAAGATAAAAAATCCACAGTAAAAGTTTTAAAAGGGGTAGAAAAGGCGATAAAAGGGGGCTTTAAAGTGGTAATCTTTCCAGAAGGGACCCGGAATAAAGGGGATTACCGGAAACTTCTTCCATTTAAAAAAGGGGTTAAAATAATTCCGGAACGGTTAAAATTGAAAGTCCAACCCTTTTTAATTTTGGGCCTACCAGAGCGGGTTCGGGATAGGTGTATCCGGCCGGGGCCGATTGAGCTCCACTTCTTACCAGTTATAGACCCCTCTTCAGATTCCGATTGGTACGAAAAGGTCCGGGCTCAACTTCAACAGAAATTGGACTCCTACTACTCCAATTCCAGTCGGGGGTAACCCCCCTCCCTTCCCTGACAGATTCCCCTATTTAATCGACAGGTGGAAAGTGCTAAAATCCTCGGAAAAAAAGGGGCTCAATGGCATTGGTAAGTTTAAGAGGGGTTTCAAAAAGGTATGAAGCCCAACCAATTCTCTGCAATGTAGAGTTCCATTTGAAGGAGGGGGAGCGGATTGCGTTGGTGGGTCGGAATGGGAGTGGAAAATCCACTTTCTTAAAAATTATTGCCGGGGTGGTTACCCCGGATGGGGGGGAGGTAATCCGGAGACAGGGGTTAAAAATCGGTTTTCTCTCCCAAACCCCCCAATTTAGAGCTGGGGTAACTGTCCGGGAGGCGATTGAGGAGCAGTTGGAAGAGTTGAAAAAAGCAAACCGCCGGTATCTTCAATTAGCGGAGAAACTTGGAAAAGAGCCGGAAAACCGGGCTCTCCAACGGGAGCTGGAGCAACTCTCCAACTATCTGGACTACCACAACGGGTGGAATTTGGAGGAGCGGATAAAGCGGGTTCTTCAGCAGTTAAAACTGGAGCAGTTTCAAGATAGGCCGGTAATCCAATTGAGTGGAGGAGAACAACGGCGGGTAGCGTTGGCGGCCCTTCTTCTCCAAAAACCGGACCTGCTACTATTGGATGAGCCGACAAATCATTTGGATGTCTATATGACCCAATTTTTGGAGGAGATTCTCCTCCGGGACCGGTATACTTTTATTGTAATTTCCCATGACCGCTACTTTATCGACCGGGTAGCAACCCGGGTTGTGGAGTTGGAAAATTGTAAATTGAGAAGTTTTAAAGGGGGGTATCTGGATTATATTCGGCAGAAGGAAGAGTTGTTGTCGGTAAAAGAGAAGCAGTTTGAGAATCTCCTCCGGCTCTTAAAACGGGAGGAGGAGTGGTTGAGGAAGGGGGTCCGGGGGCGGTTGAAACGGAATGAGGGGAGACGGAAGCGGGTTGAAGAGTTGAAAGAGTTACTAAAAGAGGAGAGACGGGATTTAAAATCGATTGAGATGCAACTCCGCCGGGAGTTTTATAAAATCTCTGAAGAGAAGGTGAACCGTCGTCGGGTCCTCTTTGAGATTAAAGGGCTCTCAAAGGAGATTGGGGGAAGGTGGCTAATTAAAAATTTCTCCACCCGGATTCTCCAGCGGGATAAAATTGGGATTGTAGGGCCCAACGGAAGCGGGAAGAGTACCTTTTTAAAACTGTTAATCGGGGAGGAGGAGCCCACCGGCGGAGTGATTAAACGGGCCGATGGGTTAAAAATTGGGTATCTGGACCAGCGGAAATCAATCCTCGACGATTCAAAAGATTTAATAGAAACCTTCTGTCCAGAGGGGGGAGACCGGGTCAATGTCCGGGGACGAAATTTCCATGTCTATGGCTATTTACGGGAGTTTCTATTCCCCCCGGAGCATTTGACAAAAAAGATAGGGGTTTTAAGTGGGGGGGAAAAGATGCGGGTTGCACTGGCCCTTCTCTTCACAAAGGAGTTCGACCTATTAATTTTAGACGAGCCGACCAACGATTTGGATATCCCAACAATTAATATTTTAGAAGAGTATCTGTTGGAATTTGAAGGGGGGTTAGTTGTCGTTAGTCACGACCGCTACTTTTTGGACAAAGTAGCGAAAAAACTTTTCATCTTTAAAGGGGATGGTGAAATTGAGGAGAGTTACCTTTCCTATTCCGACTACTTGGAATTGGAGCGGGAATTGGGGGAACTCCGGGAGGAGGCTAAAAAAGTAAAACAGCGGAAACCTCAGCCCCGGCCCCCTCGGAAACAGCGGAAACTCTCCTATAAAGAGCAACGGGAATTGGAACAGTTACCGGAAATTTTGGAGAGATTGGAGGGGGAGATTGCCCAGTTGGAGGGGTGTCTCTCCAATCCAGAGTGCTACCAACGGGAGGGGTTGGAACCCCTTTTCCATCGATTGGAGGAGTTACGGCGGGAGTATGACCAGAAGTTGGAGCGGTACTTGGAGTTGGAGGAGAAGCGAGAACAGTTAAAAGAGGCCTAAACTGGGAATAGGGAGGGGGGAACTCCATTTTCATCCTGAAACCCTACAGCTGTGCTAAACTCTCATTTAATCTATTTTAAAAAGAATCCATTGAAAATAAAAGGGTGGATAGATGTGGGAATCGCTTCTGATTAATGGAGTAATTGGTGGAGTAACCGGCTATTTTACAAACTCTGTGGCGTTAAAAATGCTCTTTAAAAGCTATCTCGGAATTGGGGGGGTAATCCCAAAGGAGTATCAAAAGTTTAAAGAGGGAATTGGAGAATTAATAGAGGAGTATCTGGTTAATCCCGATAGTTTAACCCCTTATCTCCAGAGTCAACGGTTCCATATTGCAGTGGAGAAAGGGGTGGAGAGGTGGTTGGGGGAACAGTTGCCGCTCCAGCTGGAGGGGGTAAAATTGACCCAAATCCCCGGGGGAAAAAAATTGGTAGGGGAGGTTTTAAAACTCCTCCGGGAGAAACAGGAGCAACTCCTATTTCCACTGGTGGATTGGTATCTCCAAAAACCCTTCCAACTCTTCATCTCCGAAGAACAATTTTTAAAGTTTCAACAGAGGTTGGAGGAGGAGTTGGAAAAGAGGTGGGAGGGGTATCTCCGGCGGGTTGGGGTGGACCAGTGGCAGTTGAATGAACTCTTCAGTGACCGGTTTTGGGAGGAGGTGGAGAGGGGGATAGAGACCCTATTGGAAGAGCCGTCGGAGGAGTGGAAAAGGGAGATTCGGCAATTAATGGCCCCCCTTCTCCGGGAATTGATTGAAGAGTTGGAGCGGGAGTTTTTAACCCGGCCCCTCCGGGAGCTCTTCCCTGTCCAACTGGAGCAGGGGAGTTATCGATTAATTCAAGAGGTAGTGAAATTTTTGGAAACCCCAGAGGGGAAAAGACTGGGGGAGAGGTTGGTTCAACAGTTTTTAAACTACTTAAAAGAGGTCCGGAAGAGTTTAGCGGAAGTGATTGGGAAGGAGGGGATGGAGGGGATAGACAACTGGTTAAAATATGGGTTTCCCTACCTTTTCAAAGAGCTGATTGAAGAGTTGGAGCGGGATCGGCGGAGGTTGGAGAGGAGAATTGACCGGGATATAAAAGAGTATTTCTCCGACAGTTTTGTAATCTCCCTAATTTTGGACCTCTTCTTTGAAAAGATTTCCAGTAAATACCAGGTTGTCCGGTTAATTCGGGAGAGGGTAGAGGAGTTTGGAGAGAAGGCTCCGGAGGAGATTGGAAAGAGACTCCGGGAGATGTTAAAAGAGCGGACAATTGGAGAGCTGGTAGAGTTGGCGGAGAAAAATGGGATTTTAACCCCCCAATTTATCGGGGAGTGGCTTTTGGAAAATCTCCGGGAGCTTTTAAAAGGGAGAGAAGAGTTTTTCCAGCGGGGGTTGGAGAGGATTTTGGAGTATCGGCTGGTAGATTTGGGAATTCGAAATTTAAAATTTTTGGAGGGACCCCTCCTGGATCAACTCCCCAATCTCTTTTACCAACTCCTCCGGCAGGGGGTTCTGGAGGAGAGGGGGCGGATTCTCCAAGAGCTCCAACGGCAACGGGTAGGACGCTATTTGAGGTTAATCCCGTA
>JBDONQ010000253.1:0-4833 GCA_039831255.1 Campylobacterales bacterium | reverse complement strand
AGTCATTGCCCCTGCCCCAATAATAAACACCTCTTTAACTTTCCCCCTCTTTTCCGCCAAAATCGCCCCCAGTGGGAGGGCTAAAACCCCGACAATTAACGCTGGTAAGTAGACTTTCCAAAGTTCACTCTTCCGCCACCCCAAATGGAGGGTGAATAGAATTGGAACTAGCATAAAAAAGGTGGTCATTAACCCTTTTTGCATAAACCCGGTAAAAAGGAGTTTGAGCAAGTCTCTATTTTTAAAGAGCTCTTTAAAACTGGGGTGGTCGGAGAAGTGCTCAATTTTTGGGGCTGGGGGGACTACTCTCCAGACCATCCAAATTGCAATTAGGGAGAGCAGAAATGTAAATAGAAAGAGTTTATCAATTCCCCAATTTCCCCCTATCAACGGGCCGGCAATCATTGAAATTGCAAAACTGAGGGCGATAAATTGTCCTACAAATGCGAAAGATTTGGCCCTCTCCCGCTCATCCACCACTTCGGCAATATAAGCCAAGATTACCCCTCCAATCGCCCCAGCCCCCTGCAAAATCCGTCCAAAGATGAGCATATAAATATTGTCGGCAAAGGCACAGACTAGACTTCCCAACCCCAACAGAATAAACCCAATTGTCAGTAACACTTTTTTATCCAGCCGGTCCCCAGCCCTTCCAAACGGGATTTGGAAAATTAATTGGGAGAGGGCGTAAGCCCCCACCGCAACCCCTGCAGTGAAACTATTGGCCCCTTTCAACTGAAGGGCGTAAATTGAGAGGACCGGCAGTACAATAAAAAGGCCCAAGAAACGAAGTGCCAGCAGTAGTCCTAACGGTTTCATCTCTTCTCCTTTTCTAAAATTGGGGTGGCCAATCTCAGGTTTTGAACTTCCGGGGAACTCTCTCATCCCAATCGACACCTATCTCGAACTACCAAACTGCAGAGAGTGAAGCCAAAGGTCCCGGTAACTCCGACAAAACTCCCCTCTCCCCGGTGGGGCAACTCTGTGGAGAATACAGCTAAAAAATCCCCCTCCCATCCCCTTTTCCGGAGTCGACTCCGGAGTTTCCGGGCCAAGGGATCGGTATGGGTTTTGGAGAAGGGGGCCACCTCCACTTTTGTCGGGTCTAATCTCCTCCCGGCCCCCATTGAGCTAATTAGTTTAAACCAGTACCAGAAGAGAATCTCCTCCTTTACCGGCATTTGGTCAATTGCGTCAATAATCAAATCCGCCCCTTCCAATAGGGGATTTTTTAAAATATCCCCCGGTTTCAACTGGAAGGGAACCCCAACCACCCCGGGGTAAAGCTCCTCCAATACTTTCACTTTCAACTCCCCAACCCGGTGGCTTCCAATTTGCCGGTTCCGGTTGGAGGGGTCAAACCGGTCTCCATCTACAATTGTCAAATTTCGGAATCCACTCCGGTAGAGGCAATCCAGTGCAAATCCCCCAACCCCCCCCACCCCCAAAATTACAATTTTAAGCCCCTTCCGCTCCTCCCACCGGGGGGAGAGGGGGGCAATTTTAGAAAACTCTTCCATCTTTTTTCAGTGGAAAAAGTGCCGTTTTCCGGTAAAGTACATTGCAATTCCGTGCTGATTTGCCGCTTCAATTACCTCTGGGTCCCGGATACTTCCCCCCGGCTGGATTATCCCCTTAACTCCGACCTCAGCAGCGGTGTCCACAGAGTCCCGGAATGGGAAAAAGGCTTCACTGGCCATTACGGAGCCGGTTAAATCGAGCCCCAACTTTTTCGCTTTCTCCACCGCACACCGGGCGGCATCGACCCGGCTGGTCATCCCCATTCCAATTGCGACCATTTGCCGGTTTTTTAGATAGACAACACAATTGGATTTGGTCAACGCCGCAATTTTCCACGCCATCTCCAAATCCCTCCGATCCTCCAAACAGACCTCGGTTACACACTTGGCGTTGGCCACCTCGTCAGGGTCCACCCAATCGGAGTCTTGGAAGAGGAATCCCCCCTCAATATGTTTAAAATCGGATAAATCCCCGGGAATTTCCAAATGGGCTCTTCCAAAATCGAAAAGTTTAATCCGCTTCTTCTTTTTAAAAATCTCCAACGCTTCGTCGGTAATTCGGCCAGCAACCACTACCTCCAAAAAGATTTTGCTCATCTCTTCGGCCAGCTCCCCAGTTAAAATCCCATTTACTACTCCAACTCCCCCATACGCACTAAGGGGGTCGCACTCCAACGCTTTTTTGTAACTCTCGACCAAATTCTCCCCAATTGCCGCCCCACAGGGGTTTCCATGTTTTATAATTACCACACTCCCCTCCCCAATTGAGACCCCGATTTTAATCCCCTGATTGATATCGGCAATGTTATTAAAACTGGGTTCCCCTTTTAAAATCCGGAGTTGACTCCAAAAATCTCCAGTTTCATAAAGGGCCCCCCGTTGATGGGGATTTTCCCCATATCTGGTCTGAAAGAGTTTAGTTCCAAAAATAAACCGTTTCCGGCCAAACCCCCGGTTAAATCGATTGTTAAAATAGTTAGCAATCCGGCTATCGTAGGAGGCGGTCTCTTCAAAGGCTTTAATTGCTAATTGTCGCCGGAAGTTAAGGTCCACTCTCCCCTCCCGGAGCCTCTGGAGGAGTTTCGGATAGTCAGCCGGGTCCACTACTACAATTACATCTTTAAAATTTTTAGCTGCACTCCGGATTAAAGTAGGACCCCCAATGTCGATATTTTCAATTATTTCGTCCAAATTATCGGTCCGCTCAATTGTCTCTTTAAATGGGTAGAGATTTACTACAACGATATCTATCGGTTTAATCCCCAACTCTTCCGCTTCCCGGTCGTCCACCCCCCGCCGGTAGAGAATCCCCCCGGCAATGTAGGGGTTTAAAGTTTTAACCCGCCCCTGAAAACACTCTGGAAAGTTAGTAACCGCTTCAATAGGGGTAACTGGGATTCCCCTCTGCTGGAGAAGCCGGGCAGTCCCCCCGGTAGAGATAATTTCAACCCCCAACTCTTTAAGCCCCTGGGCCAGCTCCACAACCCCGGTTTTATCGGAAACTGAGATAATTGCCCTCATTTCGAACCTTTTTTCAATTTTTGGAAATTCTACCAAACCCTACCCCCCTTTGTAACTGGAGGAGACTCTGGAGATTGCCCGGTTTTGCCGGATCACATTCACTTTTATAAATCCCGGAAAGGAAACCTCCCGACTAATCCGTTTCCCAATTTCATGGCTCAATAGAACCGCTTCATCGTCATTTACCAACCGGGCTTCCACAATTACCCGCAACTCCCGGCCAGAGTTTAACCCGTAAGCTTGAGTTACCCCCGGGAAACTTTTCGCAATCTCCTCCAACTGCTCCATCCGTTTTAAAAACTGCTCCAATACTTCCCGCCGGGCCCCAGGCCGGGCCGCCGAGAGGGCGTCGGCGGTGCAGACTGCCGCCGCTTCGATTGAGTGGGGCTCTTCGTGGCCATGGTGGGCTTTAATTGCATTTAAAACCTCCTCAGGTTCCTGATACCTTTTACAGAGTTCATACCCAATTGTGACATGGTCCCCCCCCACTTCGTGGCTCAACGCCTTTCCAATATCGTGGAGGAGACCAGCCCGTTTTGCCAACAGCTCATCCCCCCCCAACTCCGCTGCGATAATTCCGGCCAAATGGGCCACTTCTATTGAGTGTTTCAACGCATTCTGCCCAAAACTGGCTCGATACTCCAGTTTTCCAATTAACCGCTTCAACTCCGGATGGATATCCGCAGAAGCCAACCCCAACTCCAGTAGCACCTCCTCCCCCCTCTCTGTAATCTGCTCTTCAAACTCCTTTACCACTTTTTCATAGGTCTCCTCAATCCGGGCTGGATTAATCCGGCCATCGACCACCAATCGGCGGATTGTCTCCACAGCTATTTGACGCCGGTAGATATTAAAACTGCTAACGGTAATAATCCCCGGGGTCTCATCCACAACGATGTCACACCCGGTTACCAGCTCTAAAGTTTTGATATTTTTCCCATCTTTTCCGATAATCCGCCCCTTCATCTCCTCCGGTCCAATTTCAACACTGTTAATCAACCGCTCCCCGGCAAACTCTCCAGCATACCGAGTTGTAGCTTGGGCAATTATAAATTCAGCCCTCTTCCGGGCCTCCCGTTTTGCCTCCTCCAACATCCGCCGGGCTAGGTGGGCAATATCCTCCCGGAGATTCTCCTCCACCTTTTGGAGGAGGAGTTGTTCCGCTTCCTCCCGGGTCAATCCGGCACTCCGGCCCAAAATCTCCTCCAACTCCTCCAATTTCCGCTGGTACTCCCGTTGCCGGTCTTGGAGGAGCTCCCGTTCCCGCTCCAGCTGTTCCAACTCCCGCTGGAGTTGTAGCCGTTCCCGGCTCTGGGCCTCAATTAAACTTTTAATCTCCTCCTCTTTCCGCTCTATCTCTTGAAGTCTCTCTCGAATCTCCTGCTCATATCTACTCTTCTGGAGCTCAAACTCCTGTTGCAGTTTTAGCTCCTCCTCCCGAATACGCCCCTCCGCCTCTTGAAGTTTCAATTGGGCTTCATGTTCAATCGCTCTGGCCCGGGCCTTTGCCTCGGTAATAAAGAGGTCGTACTTGGCTGAGTCTAGCCATCGGGCGATTAAAAACCCTCCAACTCCGGTAACCACCGCCAATACCAGATAACCTACCATCTCTGTTCCTCCTTTCCACTCTAAAATTGAAACTGACCAGCAAATCCCCCTTCACATCCCAACTGTCGGTAACCACATCCCTGTAAATGCAGGGGGAGAGCTGGAGGAATATTATTCGGGGCCGATACCCCAACTTTTGAAAAAAGCGATCGTAAAACCCTTTTCCAAATCCAATCCGCCGGAG
>JBDONQ010000178.1:0-16519 GCA_039831255.1 Campylobacterales bacterium | reverse complement strand
AATAGTGAAGAAAGATTGGAGGGGTCTCCTTCCCCTTTTTCCCCTCAACCCCTCTTTAAGGATTAGATATGAAAGAGCTCCCGGCCGATATACTCCCCTCCTACCAACTCCCGCTCAATTTCCAACAGCCGATTATATTTTGCAGTCCGTTCCCCCCGGGCAGGGGCCCCAGTTTTAATCTCCCCACAATTCAGGGCCACTGCAAAATCGGCGATAAAGGGGTCTTCACTCTCTCCACTCCGGTGGCTCATAATCGTTTTGTACCCATTCCGTTGGGCCAACCGGACTGTCTCAATTGTTTCAGTTACACTTCCAATTTGATTCGGTTTAATTAAAATTGCATTTCCATACCCCTCCTCAATTCCCCGCTTTAAAAGTTTTTTATTGGTCACAAACAGGTCATCCCCTACCAATTGGACCCGTTCTCCCAACTGGGCAGTTAACAGTTTCCACCCTTCAATATCCTCTTCCCCACATCCATCCTCAATTGAGACAATTGGGTACTTCTCCACCAACTGCCGATAATACTCCACCAACTCCGCTGAGGTCAACTTCCGCCCCTCCCCTTTTAAGTTATAAAGCCCATCCTCTCCAATTAGTTCACTACTGGCTACATCTAATGCCAACACCACCTCGTCCCCCGGTTTATACCCAGCCTTCTCAACTGCCCGGAGAATGTACTGGATTGGCTCTTCATTGCTCTTTAAATTTGGGGCAAACCCCCCTTCATCCCCCAATCCAGTGGAGTACCCCTCCTGCTGGAGCAGTTTTTTCAAAGTATGGTAAATCTCCACAGAGGCCCGGAGCCCTTCTTGGAAAGTTCCAAATCCAGTGGGCATAATCATATATTCTTGGAAGTCGACGCTATTGTCGGCGTGGGCCCCCCCATTTATAATGTTCAGCATTGGGGTTGGGAGAACAGCCCCGTAAATTCCCCCTAAGTACCGGTAGAGGGGAATTCCCAATGAATTGGCTGCCGCCCGGGCCACTGCAATTGAAACCCCTAAAATAGCATTTGCCCCCAAATTCCTTTTATTTTCAGTTCCGTCCAACTCTATCATCAACTGATCAATTTCCCCCTGCTCAAAAGGGGAGTACCCTACTAACTCATTTGCGATAATAGTATTCACATTTTCACACGCCTTTAAAACCCCTTTCCCGAAGAACCGCTCCCCCTTATCCCGGAGCTCCACCGCCTCATATTTTCCGGTACTGGCTCCACTGGGGACAATCCCAACCCCAACACTCCCATCTGTTAAAATAACTTTTACCCGGACTGTTGGATTTCCCCGACTATCCAACACCTCATCTGCTACCACTTTTTCAATTGCTACCATTGATACTCCTTTAAAATTTTTGGAATTGTACTGAAGAGGGGCCCCTTTCCCCCTTTTACTCCCCTTTTAAAAGGGGATTAAATCTCCAAAATCCGGATCATATTTGTGGTCCCTTCCCGGCCAACCAAACTTCCCATTGTGGCGATTACCCGGTCTCCCCGCTGAAGAACCCCCTCTTTTACAACCCGTTTTCGGAAAAGAGTTATCAACTGTTCCGGGTTTTCGGTTTTTGGAAGGGTGAATAGGGGTTTTACCCCCCAAACCACCGCCAACCTTCGGAGTACTTCCTCCGAGTGGGTCACTGCAAAAATTGGGACATCGGGCCGATACTTTGCAATACTCCGGGCGGTGGTTCCGCTGGAGGTGAATGTGACAATTCCTTTCACCTCAATCCCCCGGCAAAGGTCCGCCACACTGGCGGCAATTGCGTCGGAGTCTTCAATCTCATACTTTTTATAGTAAGGGTATATTTTTTGGGTTTCCAGAATAACTGAAGTTAAAATCTCCACCGCCCGGATTGGATACTTTCCAACGGTGGTTTCATCACTCAACATCACTCCATCGGTCCCATCCATTACTGCGTTGGCCACGTCACTTACCTCAGCCCGGGTCGGGTAGGGGGAATTGACCATACTCAACAGCATCTGGGTTGCGGTAATTACCGGCTTTTTTAACCGGTTGGCTTTCCGAATAATCTTTTTCTGAATTACCGGCACTTTTTCAATCCCAACTTCAATTCCTAAATCTCCCCGGGCCACCATTACCCCATCACTCACCTCCAAAATCTCCTCCAAATCTTCAACCCCTAACCGGGTCTCAATTTTTGCAATTACCCACGGCTCAGCCCCCGCCTCTTTTAAAATTTCCCGGGCCCGGAGGATATCTTCCCGGCGGTTTACAAAGGAGATTGCGACAATGTCAACCCCTTTTCGGGCCCCAAATTTTAAATCCTCCTCGTCTTTCCGAGTAATTGCCGAGAGCCCTAAATTGGAGTTTGGAAAATTGACCCCCTTCCGGCTGGAGAGGACCCCTTCATTTTTCACTTTTAAAACCAACTCCCCCTCCCCTTTTTCTACCACTTTAGTTCGGATTGTCCCATCGGCGAAGAAGACATACTCTCCCTCTTGAACATCATCAATAATTGAGGGGTAACTAATTGAGAGGGAGTAGGGGTCCTCTGGGTCCTCCTCTTTTACCAATTTCACCAAATCCCCCCGTTTCAACTCCAATAACCCCTCTATCTCCCCAATCCTAATTTTAGGACCGCTGATATCCTGTAAAATTGCCACATTCCGATGTCGCTTCTCCGCCTCCCCCCGGATTTTATCGATTATCCCACCGTGGAACTCCCGGGTGGCGTGGGAGAAATTGAGCCGAAAAATATCAACCCCTTTCTCAATCAGCTCCCCAATCCGTTGGATTGTAGAGGGCCCCAATGTTGCAACAATTTTTACCCGTTTCATCTTTTAACTCCTACCTTTTTAAATTCCCTCCAACTCTTCTATCGCCCTCCACTTCGAAGCTTTTTTAACAACTCCCCTTTCTCTTTTAACTCCAGCCGGCGACACTCCTCCACTACAACCCCCTCCAACACCCCATCGTTACAGGCGACAATCTGTCGAAACTGGGCACTCCTCATCACTTCCAATAGAAGCTGAATCCCCGCCCCAATTAAATCCCCCCGGCCAACCCCCACCAACTCCTCCCGTTTAACCATCTCCATCCCCAGTAACCGGTTATACCACTCCCGAATCTCCTCTTCAGTTAAAACTGTCCCATTTACTTTAAACCGGTCGTAAGTGAAGTAGGTCCCCCCCTGTTTTAAATTGGCCAGAGTCGTAGGGGTTCCACTACTCCCCACTAAAATTTTCGGCTTCCGGAACCGGGCATAAAGGTTCTGGAAAAACTCCCGGAAGAGGGGGCGATACCCCCGGAGGTGGAGGGCAATCCGGTCTGGGGTTCGGAACTGCTCCGCCAACTTTACAATTCCAATTGGGAAACTTTTACTAACCACCCCCTCCCGGTGCCGGAAGGTAATTTCGGTACTTCCCCCTCCAATATCCACCATTAAAAAGTGGCGGTGTTCCTCAAAATTGTGGAGTTGGAGACACCGCTCTACCCCAATTGTCCCCAAAAAGGCCTCCCGGGAAGGGCTAATCACTTTAATTCTAATGCCGGTGGCCCGGCGGATCTGCCCCAACACCCAGTTCCGATTTTTTGCTCGCCGAAGGGCCTCAGTCCCAATCCCTTTTACCCTTTTCAATTCGGGGCCGGTTAAATTGAACTCCTTTTTTAACCGGTTTAGCCCTCCAATTACCCGTTCTACCGCCTCTTCAGAGATGTACCCCCTCTCCCAAACCCCCTCCCCCAGCCGGACAATCTCTTCAAAGTACCCTTTCGCCCCCTCCAGACACTCCCATTGGACCCCCCGGAGGGTATTACTCCCCAAATCTACTGCAACTATCACAAACTACTCCTTTCTATAACTTTCCCTCTCCTATTTCCGGATTTGCCCATTTCCGAGGATTACATATTTGTAGGTGGTCAAATCGTCAATCCCCATTGGCCCCCGGGCATGAAGCTTATTGGTAGAGATTCCCACCTCAGCCCCGAATCCAAACTCCCCTCCGTCGGTAAACCGGGTAGAGGCGTTCAAATAGACACAGGCACTATCGACCCGATTAAGAAATTGGGTAGCCGCTTCGTAATTCTCCGTCACAATTGCGTCACTGTGGCCAGAACCATACTTTTGAATATGGGCAATCGCCTCTTCCAACCCATCCACAACCCGAATCGCCAAAATTTTGTCCAGATATTCCGCCTCCCAATCCTCTTCAGTGGCCGGCTTTGCATCGATATATTGCCGGGTAACTGTGCACCCCCGGAGTTCAACCCCCTCCCGATCCATATATTTTTTAAACTCTACTAAAAATTTTTCAGCAATTTCGGCATCCACCAATAGAGTCTCCATTGCATTGCAGACCCCTGGCCGTTGCACCTTCGCATTTACGGCAATTTTTACCCCTTTCTCCAAATCGGCATCTTTGTGGATGTAGGTGTGGCAGACCCCTTTGTCGTGTTTTACAACTGGAACTTTCGAATTTTCAGTTACAAACCGGATTAGCCCCTCTCCCCCCCGGGGAATTATTAAATCCAGATATTTATCCTGTTGAATTAGCCATTTTACCCCTTCCCGGGAGTAGTCAGGGATTAAACTAATCCCCTCTTTTGGGAGATTATTCTCCTCCAATACCTGCTGTAAAATTTCGACAATTGCGGTGTTGGAGTTTTTAGCCTCTTTCCCCCCTTTTAAAATTACCCCATTTCCGGACATAAAGCAGAGCCCCGCCGCATCGCTGGTAACATTGGGCCGGGATTCGTAAATAATTCCAATTACCCCAATTGGGATTTTCACCTTTTGAATCTGGAGGCCATTGTCCAATTCCCACCCCTCTACAACCCGGCCAACGGGGTTTTTTAACGAGGCAATTTGTCGAAGGGCGTCGGCCATCCCTTTAATCCGTTTCTCATTTAACAATAACCGGTCCATTAACGCTGAGGTAAGCCCTACTTCCTTTCCATAGGCGATATCCTTTTGATTTGCCTCTATTAACCGCTCCATCTCCCGCTCCAACCGGTCTGCCATCTGGTTTAAAATCCTCCGCTTCTCCCCCCCTTTTAAATTGGCAATTACTCGACTGGCCTCTTTTACCCTCTTTAAAATAGCTTCCATCACCCCTCCTTTTTTTAAAAAATTATACCAACGGGGGAATTTAAGCCAGTTTTTGAAAAAGGGGATTAACTAATCAGTTACAAACAGCCGGTAGAATTCCGTGAAAATACGAAAAAAAAGGGGGGCAGTGAGATTTATCGTTGGAATTGGAATCGGTGCGGTCCTCCTATTTGGGTGGTGGGGAAATCCGTGGCACCGGAGGGGGCACCACCTCTGCTGGAGACGGCCCGAGAGTAGACCGGCCTTAAACCTTCCCCTCTTTCAACTGCTGGGGCGACTGGAGTTGAACCCCTCCCAACAGGCGAAAATCCGGGGGATAATTACAAAGTACCGGGAACAGCAACTCCAACTTCCTACCCACTCCCAAATCTTTTTAGAGGCAATCGAGGGGGGGGAGTTCAATGCAACTCTCTACTTTCAAAAGCGGTTGGTGGTGGCCCAACGGAGGATAACCTTCCAAACCCAGCTCCTCCACCGGATTCTAAAAGTTTTAACCCCCCTTCAGCGACAGAAGTTAATTCAAATATTGAAGCATGAGGGAGGTGTAAATGGACTTAGGACAGAGACCAATTAAAATCTTAATGATTGAAGATGATTTAGAGTTGGCGGAGTTAATTGGGGAGAATTTGAATCGGGTAGGTTTTTTGGTGAAAAACTACCCCCTTCCAAAGGATGGAATTCAAAAGCTAAAAGAGGAGCAGTTTGACTTGGTAATTTTAGATCTCTCCCTCCCCCAAATGGATGGGTTAGAAGTTATCCGGGAGATTCGGAACTTCTCCGACATTCCAATTTTAATCTCCTCTGCCCGGGGAGAGTTGGAGGATAAACGGGAGGCGTTCCAGCGGGAGGCCGACGACTATCTCCCAAAACCTTACGATTTGGAGGAGTTGCTTTGGCGAATTAAGGCATTAATCCGCCGGTACCGGAATCGGAAACCCCCAACCCCCCAACAGGAGGGGACCCAATTTCAGGTGGAGGAGGGAGAGATTCTTTACAATGGGAAACCGTTGAAGTTGACCTTTGGGGAGTACCAAATTTTGGCGAAATTAATTAAAAACCGGGGGCGGATTGTTCCAAAGGAGGAACTGCTGTTGGGGTGGGAGAGCGATTTGAAGAGCGTAGAGGTTTTAATTAGTAGAATTCGGCGGAAATTGCCGAAAAATTGCATTGAAACGGTCCGGAGAATAGGGTACCGGTTTGTCTGTAAATAATTCCCTCTTCCGATCCCTTCTCCTCCTTTTTCTCCTATTAATGGGGGTTGTCAATTTAACTTTTTACCTCCTCTCCACCCGGCTGGAGCAGAATCGGTTAGAGGAGTTTGCTTGGCGAATCCGGGAAGCGGAGGAGGCGTACCAGAGTTATTTAATGCTCAATCTCTCCAAAGAGGAGTTTTTAGCCACATTGGAAAATCTCCAACTCCGATACATTCCAAAATTGACAACCCCCTCCCAACTTCCGGCAGAACCCCCCCATTTCCAGCTAGGGCGGGTTTTAATTGCCGGCCGGTATGGGCTCTACTTCTCCCAATTTTCCTCGGTTGGGGTGGAGGATTTGAAGAGCTACCCCTCTTTTTGGCCCTTTTATCTGGCTATCGATTTGGTGTTAATCGGCTATTTCAGCTGGCTCTACCGAAAACTCCTCCCCCTTCGGGAGATTGCCCGGCAAATCCGTCTCCTCCCCCGGCCTGAGCAGATTCAAATTTCCCCCACATTTCAGGAACTGGAGGAGATTGTGGAGAAGCTCAACTCCCAAGCCCGGGAATTGGAGGGGCTCAACTCTTCCCGGCGGTTCCTCCTCCGGACCCTTTTCCACGAGTTGTTAACTCCAATTGCAAAGATAAAATTAACCCTGCCCCTCCTCTCCTCTGAAAAAGAGCGGGAGCGGATTAGCCGGAATTTAAAGCGATTGGAAGAGGTTATCGAGGAGTTGAAAGCGGTGGAGTTTCTATTGGCCCAGAAGAGCTCTTTCAACTTTCAGCCGATGGAGATTGAAAAGGTGGTCCGACGGGGACTCCAGCTGGCGCTGGAGGAGTTACCGGTGGAGGGGAGAGGGGGGAGAATTGTTGGGGATTTGAACTACATCTCAATTGGAGTTAAAAATCTGGTAGATAATGCTAAAAAATATGGGAAAAAGGGAAAAGTGAAAATAGGGGCCAACTGGATTGAGGTCTGGAGTGAAGGGCCCCCCCTCCCAAAACCGTTGGAGGAGTATCTCCACCCCTTTAACCACGCTTACGAAGGGGAGAAAGGGGGATTGGGGTTGGGGCTCTACATTGTCTCCCAAGTGGCTGAAGCCCACCACGCCCAATTCTACTACCGGCGGGAGGGGGAGTGGAACATTTTCGGCCTTAAATTTCCATCACCAGACCCGGGCCAATAGACCGGTTAAATAGAGGGTGGAGGGGAATTGGGGGAGATACCGGTGGTCTGGGGCCTGCCGGAGGGGGGCTATCTCCTCCACTATCCGGTTTTCGGAGGTGGCGGAGGAGAGGAGCAGGTCCCGGAGGTCTGAAGCGGTGATTGAGTGGGAACAGGAGAAGAGGGCCAAATATCCCCCCCTCTCCAGTAATGGGAGGGAGTTGGAGATTAAATATTTCCACCCCCGGAGGGCCCCCTTTCTCCCCTTCCGATTTTTTGCAAAGGGGGGAGGGTCGATTACTATCAATTGATACCGACGGTAAACCCCTTTTTCCTCCCCCAACTCCCCCTCTACTCCCCTCTCCCGGGACCCTTTTCCCCCTTTCAACTGGGCTACCGGCTCGAGGAATTTAAAAACATCCCGGTTTAGAGCTGTGTAGTTTTGGATCCGATTCAGCTGGCAATGCCGGTGGATTTGGGCCACTGCTCCCCGGCTAATCTCCACAAAAGTGACTTGGGCCCCTTTTCTCCCCAAATAAATTCCAAACCCCCCACTGTGGGAGAAGAGATCCAAAACCCGGTTTACCGGCAATTTCCCAATTAATCGCCGGTTTTCCCGCTGATCCAAATAGAAGCCGGTCTTCTGCCCCCCCCGGGGAAAGACCTCAAATTTAAATTCCCCTTCCCAAATCCCAATCCTCTCTGGCACCTCCCCAAAGAGGGGGAACCCCTCCCCCACCTCCAACCCCTCCAATTCCCGGACTGGGTCCCGTTTCTCCCAAACCCCTTCCAACTGGAACCCCTCCCCTTTTAACCCTTTTACCCCTTCTAAAATTGCCTCCCGGACCCTCTCCCCTCCAGCGGTGTTGAACTGAATTACCCCCCAACGGTCGTAGATATCCAAAATTACCCCCGGTATCAAATCCCCCTCTCCGTGGAGAAGTCGAAACCCGTTAGAGTTAAGGGGGAGGGTTTTCCGAAGCCGAAAACTCTCCAACACCCGCTCCCTCCAAAAAGAGGGGGTCACCTCTACCGGAGGGCCAATGTGGAAAAGCCGGACCGAAATTTGACTCTCCCGATTGTAGAATCCCAATCCGACTACCCTCCGGTCCAACTCCAGTTGGACAATCTCCCCCGAAGGTAACTCCGGCAATCTCTTCAGTTGGGACCGGTAATACCATCCAAACCCTTGCCGGACCAGTGGGGCCACCTCCTTTTTTAACTCTACAACTGGATATTTCAAATCTCCCGCTCCAACGCTGGGGTAATGTAAATATATTTCCCTCTCTCCCGGACATACTCCAAAAATTTCCGGTAAACCGGATGGACCCCTATTGTTTTAGCATCCCCCACCACTATTAACTTCCGCTTTGCCCGGGTAATAGAGACATTGAATCTCCGGAGATCACCTAAAAATCCAATTTCTTCATTAGGGTTAGCCCTAACTAAAGAGAGGATTATCAACTCCTTTTCCCGGCCTTGGAATCCGTCCACCGATTTAATCTCAACCCCCTCAATCAACCGCTTTAGGTACTCCTCATGGTCTTTATACGGGGTAATTACCCCAATCCACTCATCCTTTACCCCACTGGCCCGGCATTGCTCCACCAACCACCGGATAAACCGTCCCTCTTTCGGATTGTATTTGGAAGGGCTTCCACTCTTTTGAGCCTCCAAAAATCGGCCACAGGTGTCGAAGAAGAGAAGGGGAACATCCCCCCCAATCTGCTGATTGGGGTTTGAAATGTCGGAGAGTCTTATATTTTTCACACTTTCGGCACTCTTCACTTCGCAGTTGTAGAACTGACAGGAGGGGAAGTGGTTTAAAGTCTCATTCATCCGGTATTGGATTTGGAGGGTTTTCGCCGCCTCCGGGTAAATCTTTGTAAACCTTTCAAAAATTGTCTCCATTAACTCCCGGCGACCACTCAAAATTGTTGGGGGGAGCTGTTTGTGGTCTCCTGCAATGAAGAGTTGGGGGGCTTTTATCCCCGGAATTAGAACCGACGGCTCCATCGCTTGGGCCCCCTCATCCACAAAGACCACATCAAACTCCCGGTCTGCCAAAAATTCACTCCCAGCCCCGCTATTGGTTGCAAATATAATCTCTGCCCCCTCCAACAACCCCTCCACAATTCCCTCTGTAATCTTATTTTTCTGCTCGTAAAGCTGATTTATCTTCTGCTGAATCTTTATCCACTCAGCCATCTCCTTTATCGTCTGGGCCGGGACCCCCCGAAACCCCCTCCCCTCCTTTGCCAATTTTAAAATTTGCTCATCCCCCATCCCCCGACGTCGGGAAGGGGTTGGCTTTTTGGTCCGTTTCTCCTGCAGATGTTTCAAGTTGTCAATCTGTTTTAGTAACTTCTCCACCTCTTTATACCGGCTATCCCGGCGAACTTGGACATCCAATGAATATTTGGTTAAACTGCTCTCAATCCGGGCCGGATGGCCAATCCGGACCACCTTAAAATCTTTCAGCCTCTCCAACAAATTGTCCACCGCTACATTGGAGTCGGCAGTTACCAGTAATCGCTTTCCAATGTGCTGTTTTATCACCTCTGCCAGTGTAGTAGTCTTTCCGGTTCCGGGGGGGCCGTGGATTAAAAAGAGCTCCGAATTGAGACAGAACTGGAAAACTCGGTTTTGGGAAGGGTTTAGCACCTCAGATGAAATCTCCACCTCCTCTATTTTTGGGGAGCGATGGCCCAGTAAAATCTCCACCGGGAACCGGGAGCTCTCCAACCGGTTTAAAGTCTCTTCCATCCGTTTAAAAGTGATATCGTTTACAAATAGGTCCAATCGATAGAGTTTACTCCGGAAAATGGATTCTTTTGTCATTACTTCGATAAAGTTTCTCCCAACCCCACTTACAGTTGCCTCTTGATTTAATTTGAGGGGCTCCCCTTTTGATACCAATACAATATCCCCCACTTTAATCTGATGATCCGGCATATTATTCCGGTTAAACCGGTAAATTTTGTAATCCAAAAACTCCCCAATATACCTCATCCGAAGCCCCAAAACCGCCCTTCCCCGCCGTTGCCGTTCCTCTGGGGAGAGCCTTTTAATCTCCTCCAAATGGAACTCTTTCTCCGATTTCCGCTCCTCCTCTATTAATTCTCTAAAATAGTTTCGATACTCCTCCACCGACTTAAATCTCTCCACAGCTACCCCTTTCACTATTCAATTTCCAGAAATAGCCCTAATAGCCCCTCTACCGGAATAGAAATTTCCCGAAACTCCTCTTCTGTTAAAAAACTTAATTTTACCATTCCTCCTATCCAAATTTCCCAGCAATGTAATCGATAGTCCGCTTCTCCTTTGGATTTAGGAAAATTTGGGAGGTCTCCCCAAACTCTACCAATTCTCCTAAATACATAAAAGCGGTGTAGTCACTAATCCGGCTGGCCTGTTGCATATTGTGGGTTACAATCACAATTGAGACTCTCTCCCGGAGGGAAATTGCCAGCTCCTCAATTGCAATTGTCGAGATTGGGTCCAAAGCTGAGGTAGGTTCATCCATTAACAACACCTCCGGCTCCAGTGCAATCGCCCGGGCGATACAGAGCCGTTGCTGTTGCCCCCCACTCAACCCCCGGGCGTCTTGGTGGAGCCGGTCCTTCACCTCTTCCCAGAGGGCCGCCCCTTGGAGGGCCTCTCCCACTTTTTCATCTATTTCTGATTTACTCTTCCGCTGGAGACGGAGGCCGTAGGCTACATTGTCGTAAATACTCATCGGAAATGGAGTCGGCTTTTGAAAAATCATCCCCACCCGTTGCCTGAGTTGAATTAACTCCTCTTCCCGTTTCCACTCCAAAATATTCTCCATCTCCCCAGTCTCCAAATTTTTTAGCAAAATCTCCCCTTGATACCGGTTCCCTGGGTAGAGGTCGTGAATTCTATTTAAACTCCGGAGAAGGGTCGATTTTCCACATCCGGAGGGACCAATTAAAGCGGTAATTTTATTCTCATAAATTGGGAGATTTATTCCCTTTAGCGCCGGCTTTTGGGTGTTTGGATAGTAGAAGTAGAAATCTTTAATCTCCATAATCATTTGCGATCCTTTATTAGAAATCTTCCGACTAAATTGATTATTAGCACTATTACCACCAATACAAACGCCCCAGCCCAAGCAATTCTCACCAGTTCCGGATTGGGCATTGTGGCTAAATTGTAAATTGCCACTGTCAAAGAGGGGAACTCCTGATTTAAATTGAGGGTAAAAAATTCATTATTTCCACTGGTGAAGAGGAGAGGGGCAGTCTCTCCGACAATCCGGGCAAAGGCCAACAAAATTCCGGTTGTAATCCCCACTTTTGCAGCTCGGATTACAATATCGAAAATTACCCGGTATTTTGGAACCCCCAGTGCTACCCCCGCCTCCCGTAACTCTTTTGGGACCAATGAGAGCATATCGTCGGTGGTTCGAACTACAATTGGGAGCATCATTACTGCCAACGCTACAATCCCAGCCCACCCATTGCTGTGGCCGACTGGAATTACTAGAATTGAGTAGACAAAGACCCCAATTACAATAGATGGGGCGGAGACCATTATATCTGCCAAATTCCGGATAAAATTAGCCAGTTTGGAGCCGAAGGAGTACTCTTGGAGATAAATCCCGGCCAATACCCCAATTGGAACCCCTATTAATGTGGCACTCCCAGCCAAAATAAATTGGCCAATTAATAGGTTTCGGAGGCCGTTATCCACCAGGTCTGCGGTAAAGAGGTGGAAGGAGAGGGAGGAAATCCCCTTCACCGCTAGGGTAACTAAAATCCAAAATAGAAATAGAAGCCCCAGTAGGGCGGAGAGGGTGGAGAGGGTTAAAACCAGTTTATTTAGAAAGAAACGGCGACGGAGCATCGATTACCCTTTCCGATTACTTAAAAATTTGAATTTCCCGTAGGTGATTATCCCAAAACTGAGGAGGAACAGGATTAGTGCCAAATAGAAGAGGGCTGAGAGGGCAATGCCGCTACTCTCGGCAAAATTGTTGGCCAAAACTACTGGAATTGAAATTGTCGGGTCAGTTAGCGATTTTGGAAGGGAGAAGACCCCCCCAATTACAAAGGCAACTGCCATTGTCTCCCCCAACGCCCGCCCGAGGGCTAAAATTATACTCCCAATAATTCCCCGCTTTGCATAGGGGAAAATTACATCTTTAATTACTTCAAATTTGGTGGCCCCCACTGCGTAAGCACTCTCTTTTAAAACCCCGGGAGTGGTTAGCATTGCATCCCGGCTCAGGGAAGCGATAAAGGGAATAATCATAATCCCCAGTACCAGTCCAGCTACCAAAAGGGAAACACTACTCCCTCCAAACAGCTCGGCGATTAATGGACCAAAATAGAAAAGCCCCCACATTCCGTAAATAATCGACGGGATTGCCGCCAGTAGCTCAATCGCAATTCCAACCGGTTTTTCGATAAATGGAGGGGCTATTTCCGTTAAAAAAATTGCTATTCCCAATGCAATTGGGACTGCAAAAATTAGGGCAATCGCTGTAGAGAGGATTGTCCCAACCAGTGGAACTAACCCTCCGTAAACAACTTTTGGTCCCCCTTCCCCTTTAGTGGAGGGAGCTCCTTTGGTCGATAGATTTTGGGCTGAGGTGGAGGAATTCTGGGGAGTAGGGGGGGTCAAATCCCCCAAATCATCCTCTTCGACATTTACCGGAGATTGGGGAGAAGGGGTGGATTTTTGGAGAGAAGGGGGGGTCGGTTGAGGGCCAATCTCCCCCAAATCATCCTCTTCAATATTTATCCCCCCCTGCTGAGTCTGGAAAGATGGGGAGGGGGTTTTAGTTTGGGAATCTACCATAACCCCCCATCGGGGGTCTACCAAAAATTTTAATCCATAGGCGTCAATAGCTGGCTTTGCGAATATAAAAAGGGTTCCAAAAATTGCCACTAAAATTACCAAAATTAGAAGGGCATTCCCTAACGAGAGCCGTTTAAAAAGCTCTTCCATCCTATTCCTTTTAATTCAGGTTTTAAAAAAAGAAGGTAAAGATAGAAGTTAAAAAGGGGGGTAAAAAGGGGAGCTAAAATAACTTTTTTATCGGATAAATGGGGAGGGACCCCCTTCCCTCCACCTTTCCCGGAGCACTGCCCCTCCATCGTCTTCCCCTATTTAATCCCTTTCTCTTTCCAATAACTATAAACTTGTTCTTTTACACTCTTTGGCAATGGGACATATCCCATTTTTTTCGCCACCTCATCGTGGTGAAATCCATACTCAAAAAACTTTGTAACTTCTCTATCCTTCTCCACTTTCTCCCGGGGAACTAGCACAAACGTGGCGGCAATAATTGGGTATCCTTTTTTCGGGTAGACAATAATCTTGTAAAAATCTTTTTTGGGATCAAACCCGGCGTTGGCAGCCCCTTCGGCAAAATTTTCCGGGGTTGGCTCTACAAATTTCCCATCAGCCCCTTGAATTGTTGCAATTGGGACTTGATTCTTTTTCGCATCGGCATAATCCAAATATCCAATGGAGTAAGGATTGGTTTTAATTGCGGCGCTAACCCCAAAATTCCCTTTTCCGGCAATTCCCCGCCCCTCGGCATCGGTGGGCCAGTTAACTAATTTCCGGGCTCCAAATTTTTTATTCCAAGTTGGGGAGATTTTGCTCAAATAGTAGGTAAAATTGAAAGTGGTCCCCGATTTATCACTCCGGTGAACAAAAATTATCGGTTTATGGGGTAATTTTTCCCCCGGGTTATCCTTTGCAATCGTCGGGGCGTCCCAATATTTAATCTTCCTCAACACAATCCCCCGGATTGCTGCTTTGCTCAATTTCAATTTGGAGACTCCGGGGATATTGTAACCTAAAACAATTCCCCCTATCACTGTTGGGAATTGGTAGAGTTTCCCCTTCTCTAAAATAGCTGGAGGAAGGGGTTTATCACTCCCTCCAAAATCTACATGCCGCTGGGCCACCTCTTTAATCCCAGTTCCACTTCCAGTAGGGGTGTAGTTAACCCTATTCCCTGTTTCAGTGTAATACCCTTTAATCCACTCTTTGTAGACTGGATATGGAAATGAAGCTCCAGTTCCAGTGATTTGGGAAGCCCCAAATGAGAGAGATGCTACCCCAATTGCCAGAGAAGTTAACACTCTTTTCATTAAGCCTCCTTTAAAAAGTGTTGGGGCGGGGAAATTATATATAAAAAAGTTTTTAGGCCAAAATTCCGGAAATTTGGATTAAAAAACTCCAATTGCTCTCTAGAGCTGGGGATGGGGATGGCACTTTTTTGACACTTTTATTCACTAAAATTTAAATGCCAGCTTTGGTAGCAAATTCTCCAGTAGGAGGTGGAAAATGAAAAAAACCCTAACAGCGGGGTTGAGTGTAGCAGCGCTGGCCACACTGGCCTTTGGAACCAATACCCTGGACTCCAACCCCAATTATCAAAAGTTGAAAAACTTCAAACCGGAAGGGACAAGTGACCAACAGTGTCTCTCCTGCCATAAAGCCCAAGATCCCGGAATTGTAGCCGATTGGGAACACTCCAAACACGCAAAAGCGGGGGTTGGGTGTGTAGCCTGCCACGTTGTTCCAAAAGATTACCCAACAGCCTTTAAAGCCCACCCTGTCCAAGGACAAAACTGGACAGTTGCATCGGCAGTCTCCTCTGTAACCTGTGCAAAATGTCACGCAAAAGAGGTAACTGAATATTTGAACTCTGGACACGCCCGGGGGGCAGCCCAATGGTTGGCAACTCCAAAGAACTCCCACGGGATGGCGATGACAAAACTCGCCTATCATTACGAGAGTTTAAAAGGGGATAACCCAACCTATTTTGGAGATGGTAAAAAGTTGGGGGCTGGAATCCGGACCGATGGGGAAGTTTTTAAAGCAAATCAAGATAACCCCCGATTATCAGATTTAAATGTGGCAAACATCTGTATCCAATGTCACGGGACAATCATTAAATTGGATAAAGATGGACGGCCAGATGCAACCACTTGGCCAAATGATGGGATTGCTTCCCTCTATCCAGATGGGGGGGTTGGAAACTGTCTCTCTTGCCACAGCCGGCACAAATTCTCTGCTGCGGAAGCCCGGCAACCGGACTCTTGTAACAATTGCCACTTGGGACCTGACCACCCAATGAAAGAAGTGTTCGAGTCCAGCGTCCATGGACATATCTTTGAAACCAATGAAGAGGATTATAAATTTGATACTGGGGAGCAAATTCCCGGCAAAACCCTCCGGGCAGCCACCTGTTTCACTTGCCATATGAGCGGGATTAATGGATTGAAATCTACCCACAATGTCTCCCTCCGGCTAAAATGGAATCTCTGGGCTCCAAATAGTTTCCTCCGGACCGATGGATTTGAGACTGCTGGATGGACCTTCTGGAAAGGGGGTGGAGAAGCTAACCCTGAAACTGTAATTCGGGGGAATGCAAAAGCGGGGAACCCTGAAGGGCCTGAAGCAGCTCGGTCTCAAATGAAAAAAGTGTGTCTTGCTTGTCACGAATCCACATTCACCAATAACTACTTCCAACGGGTAGATGCGGCTGTTAAAATCTATAATCAATACAAACAGCATGCCGACAAAATGATGAAAGAGTTGAAAGCAAAAGGATTGATAAAAAAAGACCTCTGGAGTGACCCATTCTTCAAACTTTACTACTACCTCTGGCACCATGAAGGGCGGCGGTTCCGGCACGGGGCTGCAATGGGAAGCCCAGACTACGCCCACTGGCATGGGGTATTCCAAGTTATGCAAGATATCCGAGAAATGCAAGATATTTACAACTATCGGATGAAAATGTTGAAAAAATATGGGGATCCAAAGAAAGTATTGGAAAACGAACCACCAATGCCAGTTGTAACCCACGAGTAATAGTACTATTTCCCTTTTTCCTATCTTCGATTGCCCCCGGGTGGGGGCTTTCCCTCCAAATTTCTTAACTCTTTGAATTTTTAATCAATTTCTAATAATTCTATTTTTTATCTAAAATCAGTAAAGAATACTTCATCTAAACTAATATGGAAAGCCTTAAAGGGGTTAAAGGGGAAAGATGAATTTGCTAGAGCCGAAGGGTATTATCTATTAGTTAAGGTTTTGTAGAG
>JBDONQ010000117.1:0-4976 GCA_039831255.1 Campylobacterales bacterium | reverse complement strand
TTAAAGGAGAAGGTCCCTCTATAACTTATTAAAATGTAGAGGGAATAGGTTGTAAGGCTATCTCCAAATTGTAATAGAGTGGGAGGTATACCCAAAAAGGTACCCCGGAAGGAACTGGAGCCCAACAATTGGGTACCGTTCCCCTTTTAACAATTGTCCCTGTCGGGTTTTTAAATCGTAGAGGTAGATATCCCGGTTCCGATAAGTGTAAGCAATTAACCGATCGTTTAAGATTGCCACTGCGGTGGGGAGGGAGGGTTTTTTGTAATAATCTATCACTTTCGCCAACCGCCGGATATAGACTGGCTTCCCGGTTGGGAGTTGGTAGACAACCACCCGCCCGTCGAAACTCCCCTCAATTATCCGGGTGGAGTAGTAGTCCAACCCCAACGGCTCCCGGCGGTTTACCCCCCTGAATCGGTAAAGCCGTTTCCCAGTTAAAGTGGAGTAGACCTCAATCCATCCATTGGAGCCGGCCACCGCAACCCGGGTCCGGTCGAAATTAAGGGCAAACCGGACCGGGGGAGTCAGTTGGACCCGTTTCTCCCAAAGAATCCGCCGGGAGATGGAGTCCAATAACACTAACTCCCCATTTAACCCAACTGTTAAAACCCGATTTGGGGTTACAAACCGGGCCTGAGTTAGGGGAAGGTTACTCTTTAGCAGAAACCGTTTTTTCCGATTCTCAATTAAAAAGAGACGGCGATACTGGAAATCCCCCTTTCCAAGCACTACCACCTTCCCCCCGGGGATTACATCTATATCGTAAAATGGCATTGGAACCAGCACATTTTTTGCAAACCCGTGGATTGGGGGTAACTCCACTTTGGAGAGAAGTTTTTTAAGCCGGTAAAAGTTTCGAATCTCCACTCTCCCATTTCGGCCAATTGCGACCACCTCTCCATTGGTCCCAGCCACCTCAATCGGATTTTTAAAATAGGCTTTATGGGTTAACTCCAACCCCGAAGCTATTAGAGCCCAGACTAAAACTAAAACCACTTTTCCAACTAACCCCATTGAATCCTCCAATTTTTTTCCAATGATAACAAATATGCAAATCATGGTAAAATTTAAAGAAAAAAGGGAACAGATGGGCAAAAGAGTCTTCCAATTGGCAGCAGGGATGGGGGTTGGGGTATTTCTGCTCTTTTCCGGTTGTACTCAAGAACAACAGAATAAAATTGGCCGATCGATTCAAAATTTGACCGGGGTAAATGGGGTTGTAGATATCTACTCCGGGGGGAAACTGGTGATGCGGTTCCTTCGGGTGGATAAGTTGACCACCGCCCACGGGACTGAGGATGGAAAAGTGAGACCTTACCGGTTTGGCTACGGCTATATCGATAAAAATTTTAATTATCGGGTCGACATTGACGAGAAGAAAAAGGTTTACTTTGAGGTGACCAATTACGAGACCTACGTCTTCTACGAAAATCCGGTTCAATAGGAGGGGTAATGAGGATAGTTGTAAATGGAGAGGAGTTGGAGGTGAAGGAGGGGATTACTATTGGGGAGTTGTTACGGCAATTAAAAGTATTGGAGCAAACTGTGGCAATAGCGGTCAATTCGGAGATTGTAAAGCGGGACCAATGGGAAAGCTATCGGTTAAAGGAGGGAGATAAGGTTGAAGCGCTCCAGTTTGTAGGTGGGGGATAATGGAGTTGGGGAGTTTAATTGGGGGGGTTCTATTGATGGGGGTTGGATTCGGAGGGGGATACTGGATTGGGAAAAGGGGGGAGAAGAGATGTTTAAAGGGGTTAAAAGGGATTGAAGAGAGGGAGAAGGAGTTGGAGCTAAAGTTGAGGGAGGTCCACGTGGTGAAGGAGAGGTTGGAGAGGGAGTTGGAAATGGAGCGGGAGAGGGGGGAGGCCCGGGAACGGGAGTGGAAAGGGGAGCGGGAGAGGCTCTACCGGGAACTCCAAAGCCGGGAGTTAAAAATTGGAGAATTGGAGGGGAAAACCGCCCAACTGGAACAGGAGAGCCGGGAACTCCGGGACCGGTGGACAGAGGAGTTGGAAAGAATCCGGTTGGAGTTTCAAAGATTGGGCCGGGAAGTGATTCGGGAGCAGTTAAAGGGGGGGGAGGAGGGGTTGAACCAACTTCTAACCCCTTTTTCGGAGCAGTTGGACCGACTCCGCCGGGAGTTAGAGCAGTTAAAAGGGGAAGAGTTGCAGTTAATTGGGGGGCTGGAGAGTCGTCTCCGGGAGATGGTGGAGTTAAACAGTCGTCTCTCCATCGAGGCGGAAAAATTGACCCAACTACTGACAAAGAGCCCCACTGCAAAAGGGGGGTTTGGGGAGGTGACATTGGCCCGGTTATTGGAGTTGAGTGGAATTCCGGAAGGGAAGGGGTATCAGCTCCAGCCCCATTATCAGAGGGGGGGAGAGGGGTACCGGCCCGATGCAATCCTCTTCTTTCCAAAAGGGCGGGCAATTGTAATTGACTCTAAATTTCCAATGGCTTCCTATCAGCGGTATCTGGAGGCGAAGGATAAAAGGGAGCGGGAAAGGGCCCGGCAAGGGATTTTAAAGACCCTCCGGGGGATGATTGATAATTTGGCGAAAAAAGAGTACCAAAATCTGGTCCCCGGTTCCCCTGCTTTAACCCTTCTATTTCTACCGGTGGAGGGGCTTTTCCAACTGGTCTCTGAAGAGCCGGAGTTGGTTGAGTACGGAATCCGGAAGAGGGTTTTAATCGTATCCCCCCTCTCCCTTCTGCCGGCCTTACTGAGTCTAGAACAGCTCTGGCGACTGGAGGGGCAGTTGGAGCGGTTCCGGCAGTTAGAGCAAATTGTGGAGAAAATCTACAATGAAGGGCGACTGGTTGGGGAGAAGGTGGAGAGGATTGGAAAAGGGTTGGAGACCGCCCAAAAGGGGTATCAAGAACTTTTAATGCGAATAGGCCCGACAAAACGAAAAAATCTATTTCACCTATTGGAAGAGTTACGGGAGATGGCCGGAATTTTACCCGGGAAACGGATTCCGAAAAAGTTGTTGGAGGAGGGGTAGTGGGAGTGGAGATGGTCCAGTTGGGGCGATTGGAGGGGAAGGTGCTGTTGGAGTGGGGGACAACCCCCGCTACCGAGAAAGTGGAGAATCAGGATTGGGTTGGAGGAAAGTTAATAGAGGGAGGAGGGGTTGGAATTTTGTGCGATGGGGTTGGGGGGCTAAAAAAGGGGGGGGAAGGGGCCCGATTGGTAGGGGAGTTTTTAATTGAGAATTTGTCGGAGGCTCCAACTAAAGGGGAGCTGGTCCGGCTAGTGTTGGAAGCCCATTCCCAGCTAAACCGACTCAATTGGGAGGTGGGGGAGATTCTCTACGCCACCACAATTGTTGGAGTAGTTTTAACCGGGGATGTTTTTTTTGGGATAAATGTCGGGGATAGCCGGTGCTACCTCCTCTCCCCAACCTCCACCCGGCAACTTTCGGTAGATGACCACTATCCAGAGCTTCCAAATCTCCTATCCCAAACAATCGGAGATGGGAGCCCTTTAAATCTCCACCAGTTTGAAGGGAGACTTGAACCGAGGGAGCTTCTCCTACTGGTCAGTGACGGGGTCTACAATTTATTCCCGGCTTTTAGGGGCTTCTACCCCCTTTTAAAAGAGAGGGGGCCAATCGGGATTTTTACCCAAATTTTTAACCGATGGGGGGAATTTCCAGATAACGCCTCTCTTCTAACCCTCCAATGGAACCCGAAATGAGCTACCCCCGCATAAATGCGGGGAGCTTCCTGCTTCTTAGGCAGATGACTCGTAGACCACTCTATCGAGTGTTCCGCCGTCAGAGCTACCTTTACAGGCATTAATTCGGACTGCTCCACCCCTACTTTTTATCGGGTTAACTTGGTTATCGCTATTTAAAATAATTTTAACAATTCATCACCACTCTAAAGAGCGATGGTTTCAGCGGGGATTGTTAAAAATAACCCTCAATTAATCGGGAAAGGTATAATTAAATTATCTCCCTTCCCGAAAATAGGGGAAGTTTGGGGGGATATGATATAATTGCCCAAATACAGGTAAAGGACCATCCAATGGGAAAAAAAGGGATACTATTTCTGCTGTTTGGGGCCCTTTTATTCGCGTTTCAACAGGTCCCAGCTACCTTAAAGAATGTCCTCCTTTTAAAAAAATACAATGTCCCGTTGGTAGATATCCGACCCCCTCAAGAGATAAAAATTACAGGAATGATTAAATGGGCTGTAGATATACCGATGATTTCCCGATACGGGGGAATCCTTTACAACAATGTAACCCTTTTCCAGCGGAAGTTCAAAAAAGGGGCTACAATTGCCTTAATTACAAAAACTGGATTGGATGCAATTCCAGTAGCCCGGGTGTTGGAGCAACACGGATACCGGGTAATAATTTTACGGGGTGGCTACAACTATCTCTTCAAAGATATGCTCCTAAATATGGACAAATTTTTAACTATGGATATTATAAAACGACTCTAAAAGTTTTCCCCAATGGCTTTTGAGAGAAAACCGAGGGTTGCAGTCACCGGGGCCTCCGGGTTTATTGGGTCCCATTTGGGGGAGGCCTTTGATGTAATCCAAATCCCCCGGGGGATGGAGGTTCCCCAACTGATCCAATTTTTTAAGAGAAGAGAGGTGCAAGGGGTAATTAATCTGGCTGGAGCCCCTATTTTTGGGCTCTGGACCCCCCTCCGGAAGAGAAAAATTTTGAAGAGTAGGATTGAGACAACCCGCCGGATTGTGGAGGCAATAAATCAACTTCCCCAAATTGAGCATTTTATCTCGGTCTCTGGAATTGGAATTTATCCCCCCAACCGGGAGTGTGGAGAGAAGTGTCCCCAACTGAACCGGGACTCCTTTTTGGGGCAGGTGGCGGAGCAGTGGGAGCGGGAGGCATTCCAGTGCAATAAACCGACTGCAGTGATTCGGTTGGGGGTGGTATTTGGGGAAAAGGGGATTCTCCCCCTCCTCTACCGAAGTTTTAAACTCCGAATTGT
>JBDONQ010000274.1:0-4988 GCA_039831255.1 Campylobacterales bacterium | reverse complement strand
GATTTGCGGCGATTAAAGTTCCCAAAACCGCTCCCCCTATGAAGATAACCCCCCCCATTGTTGGGGTCTCCCCTTTCTCCCGGTGGTTTTCCGGGGCCAACTCATAAATTGGCTGGGTCGCCCGTCCTTGGGCCCACCGGATAAAGAGGGGCATCACCCCAATTGTAAAAATAAAGCCGATAAAAAATGCGACAATTCCTCGGAAAGTGATGTAGTGGAACAGATTTATATCCAACAACTGGTAGAGGAGGTAAAGCATCTGACAACTCCATTTTTTCGGCAATTTTAGCAAACCGGGGAAACTATCGTAAAATTTCAACTGGAGTTCCAAAATGGAAAGGAGAAGTATGAAATTTTCCGGGAAAAATCTACTAGTCACCGGGGGAAGCCGGGGAATTGGGGCGGCAATTGCTGAGAAGATGGCCCAATTTGGGATAAGGGTCTGGATTAATTACCGGAGTAGCTACCAACAGGCGGAGGAGGTGAAGAGGCGGATAGAGGAGAAGGGGGGAGAAGTGGCATTAATTAAGTTTGACGTATCCAATCCGGAGGAGTTTCAACAGGGGATTAAACTGATTTTAGAGGCCGATGGCCGGTTGGATTATCTAGTGAACAACGCTGGGATTACCCGGGATAAATTGGCGATTAGAATGGGGGTGGAGGAGTTTGAAGAGGTGATTAGGGCCAATTTAACCTCTACCTTTGTCGGATGCCGGGAGGCGCTAAAAGTGATGGGAAGGCAACGGTTTGGGGCAGTTGTCAACATCTCCAGCGTAGTCGGGGAGCGGGGAAATTTGGGGCAGGTAAACTACTCCGCCAGTAAAGGGGGGATTATTGCAATGACCAAATCCTTTGCTCTGGAGGGGGCCCCAAGGGGGGTCAGGTTCAATTGTGTAACCCCTGGCTTTATTGAGACCGATATGACCGCTGGACTTCCGGAACGGGTTAAAAAGGGGTTGTTGGGACAGATTCCGTTGAAACGGCTGGGAACCCCCGATGAGGTGGCGGGGGGGGTCGCTTTTCTACTGAGTGATTTGGCTTCCTATATCACTGGGGAGGTATTGCGGATTAACGGGGGTCTCTACATTTAACCCAATTCTAATTGGGGGTGGGAGAGGGAGATTTGTTGATAGTCCAACTGGAGTTACCGAAACCGTAAAAGGTGGGTAATTGTCTTAAATAGTAGTTGGAGCGGGAGAGGGAGAAATATTCGATAAAGGGAACCCTATCGCAGTTCCCCGGTCCAGTTTTGCCAGTAGAAGGGGAGGGTGGGAGTTAGAAGGGGGTAGGCCGGGATTCCCTCATGTTCCCCTTTTGGAATGGATAAAAGGGGTTTCTCCTCCGCTCTCTCCCCATTTAATCTCTCTAGTTAAATAGAGTAATTCCCCGGAAACTTCCCTCTCTAAAATGAAAATAGGGTTCCCCCTTCGGGGATTACCCATTTCCCCTCCCGAAGGCTCTAAAGGCTATTCCATCCCTACAAAAGTGGCTATTGGAAAAGCGGTTATCGGAGGAGCGAATTTATTCCTCTTTCCCTCTTCAGGGCGGGTTAAAGCACTCTCCCCCCACCAGGGGGGTACTCAATTATCCCTCCCCTCCCTCTTTAAATTTTTAAAATTTCGTCACTCTTCTTCTGGATAATTTGGTCCACTTTCTCAATGTATTTATCGGTAATCTCTTGAACTCTCTCCAACGCCCGCCGGTGCTCATCTTCACTGAGAATCTTCTCTTTAAAAAGCTTTTTCACTTTATCATTGGCCTCCCGCCGGATATTCCGAATTGCAATTTTTGCCTTTTCCCCAAACTCTTTCGCTTTTTTAACCTGCCGTTTCCGCTCCTCTTCAGTCATTGGGGGGAAAAAGAGCCGGATTTGGTCCCCATCATTATTTGGATTCACCCCCAAATTGGCCTCTTGAATCGCCTTTTCAATTTTACCCAATAGACTCTTATCCCACGGCTGAATTACTATTGTAGTTGCATCCACCGCATTCACTGTCGCCACTTGATTTAAAGGGGTCATTACCCCATAATATTCTACTTCCACCCCATCCAATACATGGATTGAAACCCGGCCAGTCCGGAGAGTGTTTAAATTCCCCCGGAGCACCTCTATCGCCTTCTCCATATGCTCTTCAGCAAATTGGTAAACCCTGTTCAACTCCTCCATCTCTACCTCCTCTCAATTAAAATTTTTTAAAAATTGGCCCGCCAGATATAGTTGCGATATTTTATCACAACGATTAACCCCTTTAACTTCCGGGGAAAGTGAATCCAAAACTCTCCATTCCGATTCACTTTTACCCTCTTTTTCAGCAGAATAATCGGCTCCTGAATTCCCTTCTGAATACGGCACTGGACATAGGGAGGCCGGAATTCCCCCTCAATTTTTCCGACTAACCAGACCCTCCGGTCAGGTGTTTCCCACCGGGAGAGGGTTACCGGCAGATATCTCTCCGCCAAAATCCATTTAAACCGCCTTAAATTTCCAACACACTCATACCGGCCCAACGAGGAGAGGGAGGTGTACCGGTTTACCGGGGTGTAGTTTCCATTTAAAATTGCGACAAAGTAGTTCTTTAAAATTTGGTCTGTCCGCAGATTAGATAGGTCGTAAGGGTAAGCGTAAATTTGAAAAAATTGGGGGAGGTGGGCTCCCAAAACTTTTTTTGCCCGGAGAGTATCGGCCACAATCCCCTTTTCATCCATTAACGGTATTGGGAAATGGCGGTAGGAGTGAATTCCTATTGCAACTCCCTCCCGTTGCAGTTCCCGAATTTGGCCCCAATTCAAATACGGAGTGTAGTGGTTTTTAACCCCTTCTAGATAGAGAAAAAGGGTAAATCTTCCGTGGTACTTTTTAAAAATTGGGAGGGCTTTTGTGTAGACAGATTGGTATCCATCGTCAAATGTAAACGCAACCCACCGGTCCACCGACTTCCCTTCCCTTAGCCGATAAATCAACTCTGGAACTGTTACCAATGTGTAATTGTTGTCCCGGCAGTAGGAGAGGAGTTGCTCCAGTTGAGCAGGAGTTATCTCCTCCGGGTGGGAGGGGTTCTCCACAATCCGGTGGAGGGTAAAAATGTGGGCATCCCCATTCCCAATTTCGAGGAGACTAGCGGTTATCAGTAGGGAGAGTAGGAACTGACGTACTCTGCTCACTTTTCATCCGATTCCAAGCAGATTCCCGAGCCTGCTGATTGTAGAGGTAGACCAGCCCCAATGTGTTTAAAATGAATAGAAAGCCTACTACAATCGTGGCTTTTGTCAGAAAGTTCATCGGTCCCGCCGCTCCAAATAGGGAGTCGTTGGAAGAGCTGTAGGCCCCCAATCCCATTGAAGAGGACTTTTGTAGGAGGACTAAAATTACAATTATCACCACGAACACAATTTGGAGAATAAACAGTAATCCTGTCATTGAACCCCTTTATGAGATTTCTCCCCCGAATTGTAGCGACTTTTCCCCCGAAATTTCCCAAAATCCCCTTTAAAAAAGGGAAGGGCACAGGAGTTTTTTTTGTTGGAAAAAGTTTAGAATCTCTCTAAAAATTAAAGGAATTTTTCTCCCCGCTCCTTTGGTTTTTAAAAGGGGAGCCTCTCCTAAAAGTTTAATGGACAATTACCCGATGAATCCGGGGATGGAGCTTTACTAAAATATCGTAAGTAATTGTTTCAAAATTTTTCGCAAATTCCCGGACATCGTCAAAAATTACCACCTCTTTTGAAAAGCGCCCCTCCACAACCATTGAATCCATTGAAATCTGCCCCAACGCTCTAGTCTCCTTTAAAATAGCCCCATTTTTAAAATAGGGGATACCGTCTCCATACCCCACATCTATTAAAGAGATATCCATCGGCTTTAGGGCTTTGAACCGCTTGTAATACCCAACCCCCTCCCCCCTCTCCAGTTTCCGGGTTAAAATCACCTTTCCCACCAATTTAGCCACCGGTTGATACCCCTCTATCCCTCCGTAAAGGGCAATCCCCGGCCGGATGTAATCCCCCAACTCCTCCGGGGGGAGTAACTCCACCGCTGCCGAATTGGCCCAGTGGAAAATGGGGGTTGACCATCCCCGACTTTGGCAGAACTCCTCCACTTCTCTTCTCACATCTTTAAACCGATGGAGGGCGATAAATGTGTCAGCCCCCAGTTGGTCGGCACAACAGAAATGGGTAAAAACCCCTCTCAGCTCTAACCCCTTCTCCTCTATCAATTTAAGGGCCTCCGGGAGTTGGGAGGGGGAAAGGCCGGCCCGGTGCATCCCGGTATCTATTTTTAAATGGATATAAGGGTGGCGATTTTTCCGAAGTTGCTCAATTGAGTTAATTGCGTAAGAGAGGTTCCGATAACTCCGACCGGTGTGGGGATAGAGGATTAAAATTTCTTCAAAAAGAGGGAGAATTCTCTCCCCTTCCCGGTTATCCCTGACCACAACCCGCTTTACCCCCTCTTGATGCAACATTTTTGCAATTGGGAGGAGGCCGTGGCCGTAGCCATTATCTTTAATTACCCCGTAAATATTTGGATTTTTCTCCCGGAGTCGCTTAAGGTTGGCCCGGAGGGCCGATTGGCTGAGATAGAGAGTGGCCAATTGGGCCCTTTTACTGGAGTTTTAACGGTTTAATCTCCAACGGCTTAATCTCATCAAAGGGGTGCTCCACAACCCGTCTCCGGTCTACTACATACGGAATTAACGCCACTTGCCGAGCCCGTTTAATTGCCAACTGAATCATATCTTGGTGTTTTTTACAGGTCCCTGTCAACCGCCGGGGCATAATTTTATACCGTTCAGAGAGAGAATGTTTTAACAACTCCAAATCTTTATACCCGATATACTCCACCTTATTTTCGCAGTAGTAACACTTTTTCCGTCCATACTTTCTTCTGGCCATCTCCAAAACTCCTTACTCTTTCAATTTACTCTTTTAAATACCCCTTTCCCAATTCCCCCTATTTTTCCATTAAAAAGGCAAATCCTCATCTTTCG
>JBDONQ010000060.1:0-4994 GCA_039831255.1 Campylobacterales bacterium | reverse complement strand
CCCCCCTCTTTTAGACTGGAAATAGGTTCCAATTTTGAAGGCTCAGCTACCAATGAATTGAAATTGGTAACTCGCCATCCCCTCCCAGTCGGTAATTGGGGCTCTTTTAAAAAGGGGTGAGGGGAATCTCCACCCCTACCTAAACTCTTTCGCAAACTCCTCCCCGGCAAACTCCCATTCATCAAACGGGACTACCACCTCTTTTTTAACCACTTTCTCCCCTTTTAACAGGACCCCCCGGATTTTAATTGAGTCGTCGATTAAAATTTTTGCATTCACCCCAACCGGGGCGTGGCACCCCAAATTTAACGCTTTTACAAATTGCCGTTCAATTGAGACCTCAATCCAACTCCTCAAATCGTTCAATTTTTTCACAATTTTGATAATTTTTGAATCTTTCACCGTCTCAATCCCCAACGCCCCTTGCCCCATCGCCGGGACAATTACATCGGGGTCAATCACTTCCAAATATTTGACACTTTTCAACATATTCAATCTTTTAACCCCTGCGTACGCCAAGATAATCCCATCAAATCGACCACTTTTCATCTTTTTAATCCGGGTATCGATATTTCCCCGGAGGGGTTCAATTATTAAATCCTCCCGGAACTCTTTTAACTGCATCCCCCGCCGAAGGGAGGAGGTGCCAATTACCGCATTCATTGGCAACTCCGCCAAATTCTCAAAATTGTCAGATAAAAATGCATCCTCCACTGGTCCCCGGACTGGGACAGCCGCTAGCTCAAAATTGGAGGTATCGTAATCCACCGGAAAATCTTTCAATGAGTGAACCGCAATTTGGGCTTCTCCCTTCAATAGAGCCTCTTCCACCTCTTTAATAAAAAGCCCCTTCCCCCCAATTTCCGCCAACGGCTTATCCAAAATTTTATCTCCAGTAGTTTTTACAATTTTCAATTTAACGGTGTGACCCAACTTCTCCAGCTCCCCTTTTACCCACTCCGCTTGCCAGAGGGCCAGTTTGCTCCCCCGGGTCGCAATTTTCAATTCCATTTTTTCAACTCCTACTTTAAAATTTTTTTTGAACTAAAAAGTAAATAATTCTACCAAAGTAATTGATCCCCGATTTATGCTAAAATTTGCTACCAGAAAGTTGAAGGAGGAAAGATGTTCAAAGAGTGTTGTCCCGAATTAATCCCAGTTATCGAGCAATTGGCAGCGGAGAATCCCCATATCTCAAAATTGATTGAACGGCATCAAGAGTTGAATCAACTTATCGATGAAGTTGAACACGGCCGGGGCCATTTGGAAGATTTGGAACTGGAGAAGCTTAAAAAAGAGAAACTCCACATTAAAGATGAGGTTTACAAAGCGGTTTTAGAGTATAAAAAGAGCCACAACCTCTAACTCCTATTTTTTATCCATTACTCTCCGATTGGAGATAAAAAAAGATTAAGGGGAAAGGGGAGGGGATTGGGGTTCCAACTGCTCTTTCCCCCGTTGTTCTTTCTCCCGCTCCTCAAACTCCCGATAGGTGAGAATTTTTGGGGTCCGGACCAAATCCACAAATTGACTCAACTCCGGATCGTACTCACTCCAAAGGGGGTCCCAGATGAACTGCAACCCCTCCCACCGGACCAGATTTGCCGCCGGGATAAACCCGCTCCCTCCTCCAATTAAAATAATCGATTCCGCCTCCCCATTTAACCCAATTTTTGTAATATCTACCCCCAACATTACCGGCAGTTGGGGGGACTCCAACTCCCACTCCCACCCCTCCCGGGGCAGATTTTGGACTCTTTTTCCGGTGGCTACTATCTCCTCCAACCGCTCCCCCCGGTTCAACCGCCACCGGAGATTTTTTCTTGCCACCTTTCCCCATCGGATTAGGGAGAAGGGGAGAGTTTTTAACCCTCTGAACAGCAGTTGCCGAAGCTCCCCTTGCCGGGTCTCTCCCAACTGAATTCCTTCCCCAGTTACCGGATTTCGGACCCTCCAATTGGGGAGGGTGGGGGTGTAAATTATTAACCGGACCAACTCCCGTCTCTCCCCTTTCCACTGGAGGTGCCGGTGAAGGTGGTGATTCAATAGGTAGAGAAGGGCCCTCACCTGTTGGGGAGGGAAGAGAGTGGGGGGAAATTGGGCGTGCTTTTCAATCTCCCTCAAAAAAAACTCCAACTCCAACAATATAATTGTCCTCTTCATAATCCCCCTTTTTAAAAACTTTCTGGATTGTAACATTTTTTTACACTCTTCTTCTTTCCCTCTTTTCCAAAAAAATTAGAGAGGTAAAAATATGGTATAGATTAAAAAAACTATTTTAAAGGAGTTTCCGATGGGAAAGGTTTACTACCCCCGGAAAGAGCTATTTCCAGAGGCCAAATTTAAATCGCTAGCTGACTATTGGGAGTTGGTAGAGCGATTTAAACGGGACTACGAGGGAACTTGGGATGAGTTGGCCCGGGAGAAGATAGATTGGTTCCAACTCTACGACTATCCATTGGATAAATCTAACCCCCCCTTTTACAAATGGTTTGTAAATGGGAAATTGAATGTCAGTTACCAGTGTATCGACCGCCATTTAAAAGATAAAAAGAATAAAGTGGCAGTAATTTGGGAGGGGGATACTGGGGAGAAGCGGATGATTACCTATTTGGAGCTCTATCGGGAGGTGAGTCGATTCGCAAACCTTCTCCGGGATTTAGGGGTCCGGAAAGGGGACCGGGTAGTTCTATATATGCCAATGATTCCAGAGGCCCTTTTCGGAATGTTGGCCTGTGCCCGGATTGGAGCGATTCACAGCGTTGTCTTTGGGGGGTTCTCCGCGGAAGCCCTCCGGGACCGGATTAGGGATGCTGGGGCAAAAGTGGTAATTACCGCCGATGGAGGGTTCCGGAAAGGAGCCCCTTACCTGTTAAAACCGGTGGTAGACCGGGCACTGGAGGGGGTAGATTCAGTGGAGAAAGTAGTTGTAATAGAGCGAAACCGGGAGCCAATTAACTGGGTTCGGGGCCGGGATCTGAGCTACAATGAAATTATCTCCAACTACCCAGATACCTCTGAGCCGGAGGTAATGGATAGTGAGGACCCCCTCTTCCTCCTCTACACTTCCGGGAGTACCGGAAAACCGAAAGGTGTCCAACACTCCCAAGCCGGGTACATTCTCTGGGCCCAATTGACAATGGAGTGGGTTTTTGACCTTCAACCCAACGACACTTTCTGGTGTACCGCCGATATTGGGTGGATTACCGGCCACACCTACATTGTCTACGGCCCATTGGCAGCTGGGGGTACAACCCTAATGTTTGAAGGGGTATTAACCTATCCAGACCCGGGACGGGGGTGGCAGATTGTTGAAGAGTATCAGGTAAATCAGTTCTACACCGCCCCGACAGCAATCCGACTCCTCCACAAGCTGGGACCTGAGGAGCCAAAGAAGTACGACCTCTCCTCCCTTCGGATTTTGGGAACAGTTGGGGAGCCGATTGACCCGGCTGCTTGGGAGTGGTATTACAATGTGGTGGGCCGGGGTCGGTGCTCAATTATGGACACCTGGTGGCAGACCGAGACCGGAGGCCATATGATTTCCCCCCTCCCGGCGGCAACTCCGGTGAAACCGGGGAGTGCTACCCTTCCCCTTCCGGGGATTTTTGCAAAAGTTGTAGATGAAAGTGGAAATCGGGTAAAACCGGGGGAGAAGGGGTTACTAATAATTGAAAAGCCGTGGCCATCAATGATTCGGACAATTTGGGGGGATCCGGAGCGGTTTATTGAGAGCTACTTCTCCCGGGTAAAAGTGAAGGGGAAACCGGTCTACTTCACCGGGGATGGGGCCCTCTACGATCAGGATAACTACATCTGGATTACCGGCCGGGTAGATGATGTGATAAATGTCTCCGGCCACCGGTTGGGAACTGCCGAAATTGAGGCGGCGATTAAAAAACATCCAGCGGTGGCTGAGGTGGCAGTAGTCGGAAAACCGGACCCGATAAAAGGGGAGAGCATCTTTGCTTACATTGTTCTAAAAGGGGAGGATACCCTCGGGGAAGAGATGGAGTTGGGGGGAGAGATAAACCGAGTTGTAGAAGAGGAGATTGGGAAAATTGCCCGGGTAGATAACTTTGCATTTGTACCGGGGCTTCCAAAGACCCGGAGTGGAAAGATTATGCGCCGGATCTTACGGGCAATTGCCCGGGGAGAGGAGATAAAACAGGATACTTCCACATTGGAAGACCCGAAAGTAGTAGAGGCGATTATTCAAATTGTCTCCAATCGGGGGTAACCCCCTCCTTTTCCCATTTTTACCCGATTTCTCTTTTTAGCTTAATTGCCAAATGGGCCAACTCCACCACCCGAGCCGGGGAGAGCTCCACCATACACCGGTGGTGGCCAAAAGGGCACTCCCGTCTTTTGCAAGGGGCACACTCCACCGGAATCCGGGCAATTTGGGCCACTGGAGAGTAGGGGGAGGTCTCCCGCCAGTCGGTGGGACCAAAAATAGCGACCAGCGGAACATTGTAAGCGACCCCAATATGCATTGGACCGGAGTCATTGGTAATAAAGAGGGAGAGGCCAGCAATTTGGGAAGCCAGCTCCGGGAGGGTTAACTTTCCACAGAGGTTCACCGCCGGGACCTTTAACCTCTCCTCAATTTTTTGGACAATCCACTCCTCCCCGGGCCCCCCAAATAGGACCACCTGAAACTCCTCCCCCAGCTGGTTGGCCACTTCGGCAAACTTCTCCGGAGGCCACCGCTTCGCCGGCCCATAGGCCGCCCCGGGGTTAATCCCCACTGCCGGTTTTGGGTAAGGGGTAGGGGGAAAGGGGAGGGTTGGCCGATGAACCCCCTCTCCTCCGGTGATTCGATTTACAAATCGGCTGTACCTCTCCACCAAATGGCCCTCCCCCCGTTTCGGGAATAGGAAACTTTTCCGGGTGGTCCTTCCAATTAGAAATCGGGAGTAAAGGGAACTCCGGAAGGAGACCCCCAACTGGAATCGCCGGAGGGGAAGGGGGGCTGGGGAGGTTGGGAGTTT
>JBDONQ010000106.1:0-4997 GCA_039831255.1 Campylobacterales bacterium | reverse complement strand
TGATTTAAAATCCCCGACATCCCGGGAATCATCCCCAGTAAATTTTTCATATTCCCCATTTTTTGGACTTTCTCCATATACTCTAAAAAGTCATTGTAGTTAAACTCCCCTTTTTTTAACTTTTTTGTCATCCGCTTTGCATCTTTTTCATTAATTACAGCGGTAGTTTTCTCAATTAACCCTTCAATATCCCCGGCCCCCATCAACCGGGAGACAATCCGGTCTGGGATAAAGACCTCCAAATCTTGTATTTTCTCCCCCACACCTAAAAACCGGAGGGGCTTCCCCAATTGATGGGCGATACTCAACGCCACCCCCCCTTTGCTATCTCCATCATACTTTGTCAAAATTACTCCAGTAATCCCAACCTGTTGGTCAAACTGCCGGGCAGTATTAATTGCATCTTTCCCAGTCAATGAGTCGGCCACATAAAAGATTTCAAATGGGTTTACCCGCTCTTTAATCTGTTTCAACTCTTCCATTAACTCCTCGTTAATCGCAAGCCGACCGGCGGTATCAATTAAAACTGCGTCGTAGAGCTTTTTCCGGGCCACCTCAACCCCCTCTTCAGCCACTTGAACCGGATTGGTCGCCTCTGGATTGAAATAGAGCTCCAAATTGTGCTGTTCCGCCAATTGCCGAAGTTGCTCCACTGCTGCGAACCGCTGGAGATCCGCGGCGACAATTAAAACCCTTTTCCCTTTCAATTTCAGTTGATAGGCCAATTTGGCGGTAGTGGTAGTTTTCCCGCTCCCTTGAAGCCCTGTCATCATTACAACAGTTGGGGGAGTTGGGGAGAATATAAATCCGTAATTTCCAGGGGCGGTTAAAATTTGGATTAACCCCTCTTCCAGTGCCCGGATAAAACTCCCCCGCCCAATTCCCAACTCCTTTGTCCGCTTCTCTACAAATTTCACCAACTCTTTCGTTGTTTTAAAATGGACATCCGCTTTTAAAAGATTCCGTTTTAGGTCATCCAACGCCTTTTTAAGGGCCTTCTCATCGTCAACCCCCCGGAGTTTATTAATAGCACTCTTCAACCCTTCAGTGATTTTTCCAAACATCTCTCCTCCTTCTACTTAACAATATTTAAAATTTTAACCCGATTTTCCTACTTCCCCCTCCTCCGTCGTTTCGGTCTACTATCCATCTGTTCCCGCATTACAAAATCTTCCGGTTCAGGGGATTCAAAGGAGTAGTCAAAAAGTTTAAATTTGTGGTGGTGGAGCATTACCCTCCGATACTCCTCCCCTCGATATTTCAAATCCCCAATTATTGGGTGACCAATTGCCGATAGGTGGGCTCTAATTTGGTGGGTTCGACCGGTGTCAATAATCGCCCTAATTTTACTCTTCTTCCGAAAGGCTAAAATTGGTTCAATTTTTGTGACCGCCTCCTCCCCGTCGGGGGAGACCCTTGCAAAGGCTCCCCCTCTCCCTTTTACAACTTTAATTGGGAGTTTAATCTCCTCCGGTTCCGGGACAATTCCGTGGACCCAAGCCAAATACTCTTTGTAGACCCGCCGGTTCCGGAACTCCTCGACTGCCCTCTCCCGAAATTTCGGGTCTTTAGTTAGGACTAAAATTCCGCTGGTTTCTCTATCTAGCCGGTGAAGTAACTCCCCGGAAAACTTTTTAGCTATCTCTTCAGAGGTGAAATAGGGGGGCTTATCGATTACAATTAAATTCCTATCTTCAAAAATTACCCTCGGTTCTGGAACCTCCAAAATTTTAAACCGGCTATTGACCGGCAGTAACCCCCGGGCCACTTTCAATTTCCGGTCCCGGCAATAGACCAACCCCCGGTCTATTAACTCTTTCGCCTGCCGGTTGGAGATACCCTCCTGTTTAGCCAATAAAATGTAAGCCTTTTCCCGTTTCATACTTTAACTCCTCTAAAATCTCCATTTTTTAGATTGGGTCTCTGAAAAATTTTCAAAGTTTTTCAAACTTCCCGGTGAAATTATACGGAATACTTCTTTTTAAACAAAACTTAAATTCAGTAGTTTTTAAGTTTTAGCCAATAGAATTGTGGCCTCAAAACCCGATTAAAAAGGTGAGGTGATGCGAAAGTTCACGAAAGCGATTAAACCTGAAGAGGTTAAACGGGATTGGATTTTAATAGATGCTAAAGATAAAATTTTTGGGCGGGTTATCACCGAAATTGCCACCTATCTCCGGGGGAAACATAAACCCTACTACACCCCCCATGTGGATTGTGGGGATTTTGTTGTGGTAATCAATGCCGATAAAGTTAAATTCTCCACTAATAAGAAGTTGAAAGAAAAATACTACCGGCATACCGGATATTTTGGTCATGTAAAAGAGGAGACTGTCGAAAAACTCCTCAGGGAAAATCCGGAAAAGCTCTTCAAACTGGCAACCCGGGGAATGTTGCCCAAAACCAGATTGGGCCGAAAAATGTTGAAAAAATTGAAAGTTTACGCCGGGGAAAATCATCCCCACACAGCTCAATTGAAAAAGGGTAGCAAATGATTATGCACGGACGGATTTATGCAACTGGAAAGCGGAAAGAGGCGGTAGCAAAGGTCTGGATTAAAGCTGGAACCGGGAAAATTGTAATTAACGGGAAAAATTTAGATGAATTTTTGGGGGGACGGGATGCCCTCAAATTACGGGTTTTGTGGCCTCTCCGGTTGACCAATCAAGAGGGGGCAATTGATATTGAAGCAAAAGTCCAAGGAGGTGGGTTTGCCGCTCAAGCGGATGCAATTAAACATGGGCTCTCCAAAGCGTTGGTGGAGTACAATCCAGAATTCCGGAAAATTTTAAAACCGGCCGGACTGCTAAAACGGGATGCCCGGGTTGTAGAGCGGAAAAAATACGGGAAGAAAAAAGCCCGGCGGTCTCCCCAATTCTCCAAGCGGTAATCCCCCTCCCCTTTCTTCTTCTTCTTCTTCTTTATTACATCGAAATGAATACTCCCCTTTTCCAACAGAGGGGGTTAAGAGGGGAGGAATTGGAGTCGCCCCCATCCAAAAGGCCGTCCCTGAGTATCAATCCAGATTGAGAGTTGATAGGGGAGATTCTTCTTCAATTGACGAATAAAAACTTGTCGATACTCCTCTACACTTTTACTCCCTGCCCCCCCAAATCGGCCAATTTTTACGAGAAATTGGGAGTACTGCAACGGAGTAACCCGAAACCTGTTATTCTCCCGTTCTAAAATTGTGGAGTAAAATTGGTTAAGGGTATCTTTAATCAATTGGAGGGAGAGGGGGGTCTCTTGGAAGTAGGGGTTTCCCGCTAAATTCCGGTCCCTCTCTATCAACCCCCGGTCAATCCCAATCTCCCCCTCAAACTCCCCCCGGATTAACCCCTCAATTACAACTGGGATTTTATTATCTTTAGGTTTCCGGTAAGGGCGATTTGTTGGATTGATAACCCTCGTCTCAAAGGAGAGGGGTTTTAAATCGGAAATGGAGAGGGCTTTTAAAATGTCCTGTTGGGGGATAAATCTCCCTTTGTTGGAACCACAGAAATAGAACCCCTCCAATTTTCGGGCTCTCTTTTTAAAATTTTCCTCTTGGACCACCAGAGAGGGCAACCCAAATTTCTGGACCAGATAACTCAAAAGGGCAGTTCGAATCGCCCCTTTTAAACTACTTCCGGGGATAATAGGGGTTCCCCAAAAAGAGTCTTTTATAAACTGCTGAACCCCCCGGGTGGAATTCCTCTGGAGTTCTTCCAAAATCCTCGGGTCCCCCCCTATCTTTCTCCAGCTCACCTTTTCCACTGGAACCCGCTGGAAGAGCCTTCTGTAAAAATTTTGTAATTGGTGAAAATCCTCCGCTGAGGTCAGTAGTTCCCGATAGAGCCCCACTTTTTCAGCCATTTCAACCACCTGATCCTGCCGGAGGAGGTGGAGGGTCCCCCCGGTAATCCAATACTCCTCCTGGGTGTAATCCTCTCCATTTCCGATAAAAATTGGGGTCACCACTTGGAACCGGATTTTTGCCCTCTCCAATCTATCCATTGGTAACTCCTATCTCCCCCTGAAAGTGGAGCCCGAGACTGAATCCGTTCTGGTAGTGATGGGGCCGGTTGTAAAGGTTCTCCCCTTTTCCAACCAACTCCCCATTTACTTTAAAAATCGAGCCGGGGAGGTAGAAAATTGCTGGATTTTTAAATGGTTCGTTGGAATTGATACCCCCCGCCTTTGGAAACTTTGTAAAAGTTTTCCCAAAAACTGGTTGGATATTTTCCGGATTATAGAAACAATTGGAGAGATTTAAATAGTAGGGGCGAGCTGGATTGGGTTTAAAAAGGGATTGTTCCGGAAACTCCCACTCCACCTGAAATTGGAACCGCCCTTTCCCGATACTTCGGTCCCGGCCGTACCCAATTTTGGAGATTAACCCTATCACCTCTTCCACCTCCTGTCGCTCAATTAAATCTACCCGGAGGTAGAACCGATACTTTTGGAGGGTGAACCGCTCCTCTGTAGTGTAGAGCCCTTCATCCACTAAATTGGAAAGCCGATTAATGGAGTTGTGCTGGACCACCTCCACCACCTCAGCGGGCCCCTCTCCCCCCTTTTTCACCTCCCGGCTCAACTCTTCAAAAATTTTCCGCTGGGTTAAATTGTCAATATTTTCAAAGATAAAACGGTCCCGAATCCACCTTTTCTTCTTCACTTGTTTAAAATGGTCCATCTCCCGGCAATCCCCAATTAAAGTGGGGAAAAGGGGTTTTGGAAGGTAACCGGCGGGGAATCCGTCTGTGGAGATTATAAAAGGGCGGGTCTTAAATTGGGCCATCAACTCCTCTAACTTTTTCTCCCCAAACAGATATCGGTACCCCCAAGCCAGATGCCCAAAAATTGTATCGCTCTGGAGGGAGGTTCCCATTGGAGTTGTAAATTGGAGGGTAACCCGGCAATACTCCATTTTAAAGCCCCACTATCGATTTCAACTCCGAATACCCTAGCAACCGCCCTCCTTCTGTCAAATAGCGGGAATTGAGACCCTTTATCTG
>JBDONQ010000259.1:0-5038 GCA_039831255.1 Campylobacterales bacterium | reverse complement strand
GCCCCAATCTCTGGGAGAGTGAGCGGTCGGTTTTTAAATCGGGGGGATTTGGCTGTTCCCGGGAAACCTATTTTGGGGATTACCCCCTCCAGTGGGACCTATCTCCAACTCCCCCTCCCGGTTAAACCGGTGGCTCTCCTATTTCAAAATCATCGATACCACCTTTTACCCCTGGGTCGAACCCAGAACGGGCTCCCCCTCTACATTGCAAAAATTCCCACCCCCCTTCCCCCCGGGAAGGTGGTCCAAGTTAGGGTAATTCTATACTCTGGGGAGGGATACCTCCTTCCCCACCAAACCCTCCTTCCCCGGGGGGGAAGATTTTCAGTGCTCCTCTACCGGGGGGGGCGACTGGAGGAGCTCCCAATTGAGCCGGTGGCAACTGGGGTGGAGGGGGTTGTAGTCCGAACCCTTCCAAATGGCCAGTTGGTGGAGGGGGGGGCCGACCTACTCCTCCAATTGGTAGGGGGACGTCCCTTTAAACCTCTCCCCTCCAGGGGAGCTTCCACCCTCGGAAACTCTCCAAAAGGGGGGGCAGATGTTTGAGTTCTTCTACCGAAGACCCCACTTGTTGGGGGCAATTATTGGGGGTCTGCTGTTGACAGGGGTGTTGGGACTTCTCCGGATGCCGAAAAATCTCTTCCCAGATGCCAGTCGGCCTGAGGTGGTAATTTTTGCTTCTCTCCCGGGGGCCAATCCGGAGAGTATTGCCACTGCAGTTGTAAAACCGATAGAGGAGGAGATGGCCACTTTAAATGGGGTTTACGAGATTAAATCGACCAGTGTCCCCAATTTTGGGATTATAAAAGTGGTCTTTAACTACAGTAAAGGGTTAGAGGAAGGGGCTGTGGATGTGGTCAACGGATTGAACCGGATTAGAGGGAAACTCCCTTCCGGAGTTACCACTTCCATCTATTTAGTCGGGGATTTTACAATGCCGGTGGACCTGTTTGCAGTGACTCCAAAGGAGGGGTCGGGGCTCTCATTGGCTGAGGTCCGGAAAATTGTCGAAAACTATATAAAACCCCGGCTTTTAATCTCCGACCAGATTGGAAATGTAGAAGTGTTTGGGGGGTATCAACAGGCCCTCACAATAAAAGTGGACCCTCGGAAATTGGCCCAATACAATATCCCAATCACCCTTTTAATTAAAAAACTCCGAAGTTTCCGGGATATTCCAATCGGATTCCAAAAAGGGGAGGGGCGGTTTTGGACCCTCACCTTTTACGGTTCCAAAAAGGAGTTGACAAGAGTAAAAAATCTCCCAATTACAGAGACTTTAAAATTGGGGGATTTGGCGAAGGTAGAGTGGGGGACCACCACTTTTAACTCCCTCTACATCGGGAATGGGAAGCCAGCAATCGCCCTCTCAATACAGCGGGCCCCGGGGGGGTCGGTTTTGGACACCAGCCGGGCTGTCCGGAAAATTTTAAAAGAGGTGGAGAGGGAGTATCCAAATCTCTCCTTTTCACTGGCCGATACCCAGGTCAATTTGGTGGAAACCTCCAATAAAAATATGTTGGAGGCGTTGCGGGACGCAATTCTGTTCACTTTAATAGTTCTCCTCTTCTTCTTGGGAAATTTCCGGGCCCTTTTGGCGGCGGGGCTCTCAATTCCACTGGTCTTTTTGGGAACAATTGGGCTTCTCTATCTAACCGGCCACAGTTTAAATATTGTCGTCTATACCGGAATAATTCTGGCACTGGGGATGTTAACCGACGATGCGGTGGTGGTTCTGGAGAATATTGAACGGCATCTGGAGGAGGGGGATTCCAATCCAATTTTTAATGGAACAAAGGAGGTGTTGGGGCCAATTTTTGCCGGAACTTTTGCAACAATTGCAATTGTCTTCCCAATGACGTTTGTTGGGGGATTTCCGGAACAGATTTTTAGGCAGTTGGTTACAACTCTAATTATTGCCCTTCTTCTCTCTTGGTTCCTCTCAATTACATTTATTCCCAAATTGGCCAGTTACCTATATCGGGGGGGAAAAGTGGAAAAGAGTAGGGTTGAGAAGTGGTTCAATTCCCTCTACTCCAACACACTGGGTCGATTAGTGGGGGGGTATCAGGGGATTTTAAAATTTACAAACCGCCCCCCTTACCTACTTCGGCGACTCCTATTGATTGGGGGGGCGATAGGGGTGTTGGCCCTCTCTCTCCGGACCACAGTGCCATTAATTGGTCGGGATGTGATGCCTCCAATGGATACGGGAATTATAAAAGTAAAATTGGAATTCTCCTCCAACTTAAATAGTGAAGAGAGTGGAAACCGGTTAAAACCGTTCCTTCAGTGGCTCACAGCCCAACCTTGGTACCGCTCCTCCTCAATTGGGATTGGAACTGAGCGAGGGGTCCTCTCGGTAGGGGGAGGTGGAGGGGGAAATAGTGTAATGATGACAATTTTGGCGGTGGACCGGTTCCACCGGCGGAAGTCGATTTGGGAGTTGGAGGGGGAGATTCGGGAGAAGTTGGCCCAGTTGAGAGGGGTAAAACAGTTGGCGGTCTTCGATTTTGGGGCTACTGCCCTCTCCACAATTTCAGCTCCACTGGATATAAAACTCCTCTCCGACCGGTTTGAAAATCTCCCGGCGGAAGGGGAGAGGGTTCAAAAACTCCTCTCCAAAGTGCCCGGGTTGACCACCCTCTTTTTAAGCTGGAACCGGGATTTGGTAGAGGGGGAGTTGAAATTGGACTGGGGAAAATTGGCCCATTACAAAATTACTCCCGCTGAGGTGGTGGCTCAACTGGCCCTTCGGGATCAGGTGGTCTCACTGGATACCCGTCTCTCCACAATGGATCCAATCCCAGTAATTATCCGGTATAGTGGGGAGTTTGGGAAGAATTTGGAAAGCCTCCGACTACTCCCAATTGTAACTCCGGTGGGGGTTGTCCCACTGGAGGAGTTGGGGCGGATTGAACCACATTTTACTTACACAAAAATAGATAGGTACAATCTCCAATACGGAATAGATGTGGAGGGGTATCGAGCTAAATTCCCAGTCTCAATTATCACTGGAACTGCCGATAAAATTTTAAAAGAAAGTGGGGTCCAAAACTATCTCCAAGCGGGGGATATCCGGGAGATGACCGACTCCTTTAAACGGCTAATTGGAGCTATTGGGATTGGGGTTGTTTTCTTAATTTTAACTTTAATGGTTATCTACCGCTCTCTAAAATTGGCCCTTGTAATGATTGTGGTTCTCCCTCTCTCAATGATTGGGGGGAGTTGGGGAATGTTAATTGCCCACAAACCCTCCTGTATGCCCAGTATCGTGGGGTTACTCCTCCTCTTTGGGATTATTATTAAAAATAGTGTTCTACTGGTGGATTTTTACCACAATTTCCGAGAAAAAGGGGAAAAACCTTTTGAAGCGGCACTGGAGAGTATCCGATACCGGTTTAGGCCGGTAATGATGACCGCCTTTGGAACAATTGCCGGAATGTTGCCGGTGGCCCTGGAGTGGGCAGTCGGGTTGGAGAGACTCTCCCCATTGGCAGATGTGGCAGTAGGGGGATTGTTGGTTGGGACCCTTTTAACACTGGTCTATGTTCCACTGCTGGCCTACTGGACCGATAGGGGTAGGTAAAATTCTGGAGAGTTTTAAAAAAGGGGTCCAATGGAGAAGCGGTTAAAAGTCTCCGAACTACTACAGCAGGTGGGAGGGGTTCTGGAGGGGTATTTTCAAAAAGTGGTAGTGGAGGGGGAGGTGAGCCGGCCAAAACCCCATCCGGGGACCGGTCACTTCTACTTTACATTGAAAGATGCTGAAGGGTCAATCGACGGGGTGGTCTGGAAGAGTTGGATTCATCGGTTGAAACGACTCCCAAAGGAAGGGGAAAAGGTAGTGGTAGTTGGAAAATTGTCCCTCTTTAGAAAAGGGGGGAAGTGCACAATTGCCTGCTACTCAATTACCCCCCTCTCCCAACCCGGGGATTTGGCCCTCCAGTTGGAGGAGCTGAAAAGGAGACTCTGGGCGAAGGGGTATTTTGATCCCAGGCTAAAAAAGCCACTCTCCCCTTACCCGAAGCGAATCGCAATTGTCACCTCCAAAAGTGGAGCAGCCCTTCGGGATATGTTGCGAATTGCCCGGAACCGGTGGCAGTTAACCCAACTCTTTATATTTGACACACTGGTTCAAGGGGAGGGGGCTCCAGCCTCAATTGCAAAGGGGATTGGATTAGCGGACCGACTGGGGTGGTTTGACCTAATTATTGTCGGCCGGGGGGGTGGAAGTTTGGAGGATTTGTGGGCCTTCAATAGTGAAGTAGTGGCAGATGCAATTTTCCGGGCCAAAACCCCGATTATTTCCGCTGTGGGCCACGAGGTAGACCACCTTTTAAGTGATGAGGTGGCCGACCGTCGGGCCTCCACCCCCTCCAATGCAATTGAGATAGCCCTTCCAGACCGGCAGGAGGAGATTGGGCGGATTAACTATTTAAAGGAACAGTTCCGGAAAGGGGTATTGGGGGTATTGGAGCGGAAAGGACAGGAGAGGGGGTATCTCTGGAGACTTTTCCGGGAGGGGGGATTGGAGGGGCGTCTCCAACGGGAGAAAGCAGTTTTGGAGGGGTTCCGGGAGCGGTTTCAGCGGGGGGTAGAGGGGCTTTTTCATCGGAAAAAGGGGGAGGCGGAGCGGTTAAAAGGGGAGTTCCATCGGCTTAATCCGGGGGTCCAGTTGGGAAAGTGGGAAGAGCGGGTTCAGGGGTTTTTCTCCCAATTTACTCGGGAGTTTACTGGGATTTTGGAGGGAAAGGGAAGGGAGATGACCCAGTTAAGGGAAGGGTTGGAGGAGGGAATAGGGGAGGTTTTAAGGGAGAAGAGAGGGGAAATAGAGCGGTTGAAGGAGCTTTTCTCCCAACTGGACCCGAGGCGGGGGCGACAATTTTTGGCGGAGATTTGGAGGGAAGGGGAGAAAGGTTTGGAGCGGGTCCGGCTAGGGGAGTTGAAACCGGGGGAGAAAATCCGGTTAATCACCCCCGATGGGGAAGGGGTAGTTCTATTGTTAGAATTCCACCCCTACCAATAACCCTCCCCC
>JBDONQ010000183.1:0-5069 GCA_039831255.1 Campylobacterales bacterium | reverse complement strand
GGGGGGAATGCTTATAAACCGGATGATGTAATTGTTGCAAAGAATGGGACCACAATTGAGATCCGGAATACCGATGCAGAGGGGCGGTTAGTATTGGCAGACTGTTTGAGTTACATCCAAGAAGCAATTCCAGACCTCTATCGGCTAATCGATATCGCCACATTGACCGGAGCTTGTGTAGTTGGGCTCGGGGAGTACACCGGGGGGGTAATGGGCCACAATAAAAAGATGATTGGAAAGTTAATTGAGAGTGGGGAGAGGTGTGGGGAGTGTTGGGGCCATCTCCCGTTCAACCAACACCTCCCAAAACTGCTGGAAAGTAAAGTGGCAGATATTGCCAATGTCGCCTCCAGTCGGTATGGGGGGGCTTTAACAGCTGCCCTCTTCTTGGACCGATTTATAAATGAACGAAATAAACGGCGATGGCTCCATTTGGATATTGCCGGTCCTGCTTACACTGAAAAAGGATGGGGACCCCACTCCTACGGGGCAACCGGCTTTGGAGTCTCCACCCTTCTCACTTTCTTAAAAGAGTATATCTAACCCTCCTCTCCCCTTCTTTTCAATAAAAAAAATTCCCCCTCAATCTACTTTTGGCCGAGTAATATAGGAATATAGGAAAGAATTCCAAATGGAAGAGCTAAAAAAACATCCTACAATGATACTCCACATCCCATTTTCCAACCGCCAGTTGGGTAGCCGTCCTTTTTGGCATTTGTTGTATCCACCCAGAGATTAAAAAAATCCAGAAAAGTAAAAAAATAAAAGAGAAGAGATTTACAGAAATGTAATATCACTCTAAATCTAAATAATCAAATAATCCCCGTTTCCCCAATTAAAAAACCGCAGTTGGAGCGTTTGTAAATTGAATCACTAACCTCTTTTCCTCATTCCGGAGACTTTATCGATGCCATTTTAACCCTTTTTTGGAGATTTTATCCCACTGGAATAAGACAACTTTTATAACTATTGATTATAAAAAGGGCAAAAAGAGAAGAGACCTTTAATTGACCACTTCCAAATTGTGGCAATTTTTTAAAAGAGGGGGGCTGATTGGAATTGGGGAAAAATTTTAGAAAAAGGTCTTAAAAAATGGAGTTTTTAAAAAGTGGGGAAAATAAAAAAAAGGTAAAGTTGAAAATTCTGGAACTTTTTCAAATTCTAAAACCGATTTTTAAATTTCTGTTTATTGGGGGAGCGTTTTATCTGCTATTCCAAAATTTACCCCTCTCCCAACTCCTCTCAATTCCGATTAATTGGGGGGGGATTCTCCTATCCTTCCTCCTGCTAAATCTCTCCCAACTCCTTTCGGCCTACCGACTCCACCGCTACCTCTCCCACACCCCAATCCCCCTTCCATTCCACCGGCAACTCCTCCTCTACTATCTAGGGCTCTTCTACAACTTAGCCCTGCCGGGGGGGATTGGGGGGGATGGATACAAACTCTATCTATTCCGGAAACTCTCCCAATTGCCGATAAAAAAGTTAACCCTCCTCCTCCTTCTGGACCGGTTGGCTGGAGTAGCCGGGTTGGTAGCAATTGGAACCCTTTTAACAATTCCTTTTTTAGGGGGATGGGGGGTAGTAATTGGGGTAATTGGAGGGGTTGGGGGAGCCTTTACCCTTCTCCTCCTCCATCAGTTTTTAAAAGTACCAATAGGGATTGAAGGATTCTGGTTGGGGGTAGGGGTCCAACTCCTCCAAGGGCTCTCCTTTGGGACCCTCCTCCTTTCACTAGGGGTTCCCCTCCTCCAACTCCCTGGCTATCTCCTCCTCTTCTACCTCTCCTCCCTCCTCTCAATTCTCCCAGTTTCGGTAGGGGGAATTGGAATCCGGGAGTTGACCCTCCTCTACGGGAGCCAATTTTTGGGATTGGAGCCGGTGATAGGGGTGGCCGCAGCCCTCCTCTTCTTTTTAATCAACTTGGGAACTGGAGCAGTTGGGGGGATTGGGGCACTTTTTTGGGAGGAACCCCCTTCCCCTGATAAACTTCCAAATTTTAGAATCCCGGAAGCCGGGGCCCTTCCCCAGCGGAGGGATGGGAAAAATTAGAGCTGAGGTCCAGCCTCCCGATACTTCTGTCCTTCTGGAGTATCCTCATACCTTTTAAAATTCTCAATAAACATCTCCGCCAACTTTTTCAATTGCCGGTCGTAAGCCCCTTTATCGGCCCAAGTGTTTCGGGGATTGAGAATTTTTGGATCAACCCCTTTTAACTTTTTCGGAATTTGAAGGTTAAAAATTGGGAGGATTTCAAACTCCTCTTCCAAAATTGAGCCATCTAAAATTGAATTAATACAGGCCCGGGTATCTTTAATACTCATCCGGTGACCAATTCCGTAGGGTCCCCCGGTCCAACCGGTGTTGACCAGATAGACATTTACATTGTGTTTATCAATCTTCTCCCCCAACAGCTTTGCATAAACAGTTGGGTGGAGGGGGAGGAATGGCTCTCCAAAACAGGCGCTAAAAGTGGCCACCGGTTCAGTAATTCCCCGCTCAGTTCCAGCCACCTTTGCGGTATACCCACTTAAAAAGTAGTAGATCGCCTGCTCTTTTGTCAATTTGGAGACTGGAGGAAGTACCCCAAAGGCGTCGGCGGTTAAAAAGATAATATTTTTAGGATGTCCCCCCCGGAGGGTCGGTTCATGGTTTTTAATATGCTCAATCGGATAACTAACCCGGGTATTTTCGGTTTTGGAGTTGTCGGTGAAATCCACATTCCCCTCTGAATCTACAGCCACATTTTCCAGAAGGGCGTTTTCCCGAATTGCGTTGTAGATATCTGGCTCAGCCTTTCTATCCAAATTGATAACTTTTGCGTAACACCCCCCTTCAAAATTGAAAATCCCGTAATCGTCCCACCCATGTTCATCATCCCCGATTAACCGTCGATTTGGATCGGTGGAGAGGGTCGTTTTACCGGTCCCGCTCAACCCGAAGAAGAGGGCCACATCCCCTTTCTCCCCAACATTGGCAGAGCAGTGCATACTCAATTTCCCCTCCAATGGGAGCCAGTAGTTCATCATTGTAAAAATCCCCTTTTTCAACTCTCCCCCGTAGAGGGTTCCACTCATCACCGCCAAATTCTTCTCAATATTGAATGCAATAAAGATATCGCTGTGGAGATTATCCTCTCTCCAGTTGGGATACCGGGCTGTCCCAGCTACCAAAAATGTAAAGTCCGGTTTAAAGTTTCTCCGTTCCTCCTCAGTAGGAATAATGAACATATTCATTACAAAATGGGCTTGCCAAGCGATTGGGGTTACAAATCGGATAGCCCGGCGACTCTCTTCGCTGGCCCCTACAAAGACATCTACGACAAACAACTCCGGCTGTTGGGAGAGTTGTTCTTTTGTAAATCTCTCCAACTTATCCCAAACTGCTGGGGAGATGGGTTGATTAATTTTCCCCCAAGCAATCTGCTCTTCAGAGGGGGGTTGTTTTACAAAATATTTATCCTTTGGGCTCCGGCCGGTAAACTCTCCAGTATCCACTGCAGTTGCCCCCAGCTTAGTCCGCCGGACCTCTCCCCGATTTAGGGTTGTTTCGACAATCTCTTTGTAGGAGGGGTTGTGGACAATTTTTTTACCCTTAATACCAATCCCCAACTGCTCCAGCTCTTTAACTATTCCCATAGTTGAACTCCTGTTGTGTGGTTAGTTGGAGTTCGATTATAGCAAAAGAGGGAGAGTTTCTTTTTGGAAAGAAATCAATTAAAAAAGGTCGAAAGAATGGGGAAAAAAGGGAAAAGAGAGAGGGATTAAGAGAGTGCTTTGGAGACCTCTTCTGCGATATTGCATCCAGCTTTTACCAACCCCTCTCCAACTTCAAACCGGACAAAGTCGATTAACTCTGCGGACCCCCCTACCTGTTTCGCCACTTGAGCTAGATATTTCTCTACACTCTCTTTATTATCAGCTTTTACATACTCCTGCTCAGTTAAGCAGGTCTCTTGATAAAACTTTTTCAACTTCCCGGGAATAATTTTTTCAATAATATGTTCCGGTTTCCCCTCTTTTAGTAGTTGGGCCCGGGCAATCTCCCTCTCCTTCTCCAGCACCTCAGCTGGAACAGTTTCAGGGCTTAAAAATTGGGGTTTCATTGCAGCGATATGCATTGCAATATCCCGGAGAACCCCTTTAATTTTCTCACAAGTCTCCAGTTTATCACATTTGGCCGCCACTAAAACCCCAACCCGGCCTCCGGCGTGGATATACCCATTTACAATCCCATTTTCGGGGGCTTTAATAATTGCAATCCGCCGGACAACAATATTCTCCCCGATTTTTGCAATTTTTGTCTTTAGAACCTCCTCAAAGACCCCATCCCCAAACTGGGCAGAGAGGAGTTGGTTTGTATCGGAAATATCGTTGGTATTGATAAATTTCACTGTCTCTTGGACAAACTCCACAAACTCATCAGTTTTTGCAACAAAGTCGGTTTCACAGTTCACCTCTACCAACGCCCCCTGCCGATAATCGGGGCTCAAATGGAGCTCTACCCGCCCCTCAGCTGCATTCCGGTCTGCTTTTTTCGCAGCTTTAGCCAATCCCCGTTTCCGGAGAATCTCAATCGCTTTCTCCTCGTCCCCATTCGCCTCCACCAACGCTTTTTTACAATCCATCATTCCCGCCCCGGTCTTTTGCCGGAGGGCTTTCACCATTTGGGCTGTCACTTTTGCCATTTCCCTCTCCTTTAACTCTATTTTTTCTCCCCTTCCCTTCTAGGCCACTCCCCTCCTGTTTGGGATTAAAACTCCTCTATCTCCTCATCCTCTTCTATACTTTCTAACTCCTCCTCCAACTCCTCTTCACTCTTCTCCTCCGCTTCCGCTTCCTGTTGGACCTCTTTAATCATTTCATCCATCTCTTCTTCAGAAATCTCCTCCGCCCCTTCAACAATCCCTTCCCCTTCGGTCATCAGCTGCTTCCCTTCAATAATAGAGTCAGCAATTACCCGACAGAGGAGTTTTATACTTCTAATTGCGTCATCGTTGGCTGGAATTGGATAATCCACCTCATCTGGGTTACAATTGGTGTCTAGGGGGGCAATAATTGGAATTCCCA
>JBDONQ010000166.1:0-5089 GCA_039831255.1 Campylobacterales bacterium | reverse complement strand
CAGTAGTTTTGGAGTAGCTTTTTTCCCTTTTCCAAATCTTTTTTAACCCCTTTCCCCTTCAATAACATCAACCCCTCCGCCACACAGGCCCCACTATTCCCAGCTTCACACCCTTTGGAGTAGAAGTAGAAAGCTTTTTTCAAATTTTTAGGCCGATTAATCCCGGTCTCGTAGAGATATCCCAGAGATTCACACACCTCCCCATCCCCTTTTAAGCAGGCCTCCTCTTGGGTTGGAATCCCAAAGAGTAAAAAGGGGGTTATTAGGAGGAGAAGCCAGTAGTTTCTGCTACCCATCTCTCTACTCCTTAAACTCTACTCCACTTTTTTGTAATTATGCCAAAATTACGGATTTCCGATTCACTTGGGTTTAATCGATTTTTTGCTACCTTTACAGAAAAGATAAAGGGTTTTAGGTGAGATTTTTGCTCTTTGCCGGGTGGTGGACCCTCCTTCTCTACCTTTTTATCGCCCTCTGGAGGGGGGACCTGGCTGAGGTTGGAAGCTTTGGGAATTTTATCGGGGTTGGGTTGGCAAAATTGGTAGGTAGAGAGATGGGGTTTTTCCTTCTCTTTATCCTCTTAGTCCTCTCAATTAAAATCTACCGGAGACGGGTGGACCAGCGGGTCGCCACCCTCTTTTTAGGGCTTCTCCTCCTCTGGTTTGGAGGGGAACTGCTCCAAGGGCTACTCTTTAAAAAAGGGGCGTTGGGGGTGGTGATTACCGACTACTTCCTCCGGGGATTTGGGTTTATCGGAACTTTAATCGGTTATATAGGAATTTTGGCCAGTGGATTTTATCTCCTATATGAAGAGGGGGGGGCTGGGGTTAGCAGACTGAGTCGATATCTCCGGATTCTGTTTAAATTGGGAAGGGGACGGGTGAAGAGGTGGTGGGTTGGGATAAAAGCGGTAATTGGGGGGTGGAGACCTAAACTCCGGTGGCGATACTGGATTGGAGAGATAAAAAATCTCCTGAGCTGGGGGCCAAAACGGCGGTTGTGGCAGTTGAGAAGGGAGATTAAAGAAGAGGTTGCCCGCCGGGGGTTGGAGGTGAAGGTCCCCTCTCCAGCAATGGAGGAAGGGGGGGTTAAAGAGGGGGAGGTAAACTGTTCAACAGTGGGAAAAAAGGGAGGGGAGGAGGAGAAAAGGGGGAGCGGGGGAGAGACCCCTCCTAAGGGGGAGGAGGAGAGCTCCTCTACCCCTCCAGAGAATCGGGGAGAGACCAATTTGGGTCGGGAGCTCCCTCTGGAAGAGGGGGAGACGACGGAAGGTGGGACCTCAGCTCCCCTATACCCATTGACCCTTTTAAACCGCTCTTATTCCCCCCCCACCTCCAGCCAAACTGAAGGGGAGAGGTATCGGCAGGTGCTGGAGGAGGTATTAACCCGTCTCCAATTAAATGGTAAAGTTCAATTGAAAGGGGAGGGCCCCCTCCTCTACCTTTATAAAATTCAATTTAAAACCCCCGTCTCCACCGGCATTTTCCGCCGGTTGGGAGAGGAGGTAGAGGAGCTTTTTTGGGAGAGACGCCCTTTTTTAAAATTGGAGAGCTTTTCTGAGGTGGAGGTTCAGCTTCTCCGCCGTCGCAGACGGAAACTCTATTTACGGGAGTTGCTGGAGTTGGACCAGCTTTCCAATATTGCTCCCAATCAGGTTTTAATTGGGGTGGACCCGGTGGGGGCCCCTCTGCTCCTCCCTCTATCGGAGTTGAAGAGGGTCCTAATCACTGGAGAGGATAAAAGCGGGAAAACCCTCTTCCTTGGGGCCCTTCTCCTCTCCCTCCTCTATCGGAATTCCCCTTCTTCCCTTCAACTTCTCCTTTTCAACCGGGATAGGGGAGAGGGGGTTGTCTGGGGGGGAATCCCCCATTTAATAACCCCTCCTATTTCAGAATTGGTTCCGCTACTGGAGAGTCTCTCCCTCCTAGTTCAGAATACTCCGGAAATCCCGACAATTGTGATAATTGAAGGGTTGGAGCTAGTTTTGGAGGAGGGGGGAGGGGAGCTTCTTCGGAAATTGGGGGAAATTCCCAATCTTCACCTCTGGGCCACAATCCCAGCCCGGGAGCTGGAGATTGGAGAGCCCTTTTTCCCATTTTTCCACCGGAAAATAGCTTTTAAAATGGACCGAAACCATTCAGAACTCCTATTCCAAAGCCCAGTTGGGGAGTATTTGGCCGATTTTGGGGATGGGGTAATTGGGGAGGAAAGCCGGTGGGAACGGTTTCACCCCCCTTACCTCCGGCGGTTGGAGATTAGAAAAGTTTTAAACTACCTTCGGACCAATCCTCATCAGTAGACCTCCCCTAAAATATCCCCCACTTCCACTTTCTCTTTCTGGTTCAGATATTTAAAACTGTCTGGGGAGAAGAGGAGGACAATTGAGGAACCAAACTCAAACCGCCCCAGCTCTTCCCCTTTTCTCAATTTTAAATTGGAGTAGTGGAACTCTTGAATCTCTCTTCCCCCCTCTGAGAGTCGGGGGTCGAAATTTAGGACAATTTTCCCGACGATAATCGCCCCAATTGCGACAAAATAGAACCGATTCCCCTTCGGATCCCGGCACTCTAAAACTACCCGTCTATTCTCTGGGTATACCAGTTCCCGCTCTGCAACAGTGGGCCGGACACTTTTCAATCTCCCCGGAATATATTTGGCCCGAACTACCTCCATATCAATCGGAACATGGAAGCGGTGGTAATCCCGGGGGGAGAGATAGAGATTTACAAAATATCCCCCTCCCAGATTTACATCTTCCTGGAGTAACTGGGAAATTGGATATTTAACCCGTTTCACCTGTAGGGCCATTCCCTCCTCAATCTCCCCATCAGCGACAACCAACCCATCGGCGGGGCTAATAAAAATCTCCTCTTCTTCGTAAAACTCAATCACTTTTTTGTGCCGGATGAAAAGGTCATTTAATGTGGGGTAGAAGCAGGGGTCTTCGGTCTCAAACTGCTCCATCTCTATCTGGAACCATTTAACATAAGCTCTATTCAACAGGCACTGAATCGGTTTTGGAAAGGGGGTCCGGGCAATCCAGACCACCACTTTTGCAAAGAGCTCCGAGAGGGGTATCATTTTAAGGTTACTCCTTTAGGGCCAGAGATTACCTCTCCAATTAAGTAGCCGTCACTATTGGCCAACACCTCCTCTAGATTCTCCGGAGAAACTGCCAAAATTAACCCAACTCCATTATTGAAAGTCCGGAAAAGCTCCTCTTCGGGGATATACTGGGCTAAAAATTGGAAAATTGGAAGGGGTCGGAGTTTTTGCTTGTAGACAACCCCCCGGAGGTTGTCCGGTAAAATTCTGGGAAGATTTTCCAAAATACCTCCGCCGGTAATATGGGCTACCCCTTTTAAATAGGGACGGAGTTTTTTAAACTCCCGGACATAAATTCTGGTCGGGGTTAAAAGTAAATCTGCAACCCTCCCCCCCAACAGGGTATCATCATAGCTATAGTTCAACTTCTCGAATAGGAGTTTCCGGACAAGGGAGAAGCCGTTGGAGTGGAGACCGGAACTGGGTAGCGCCACCAATAAATCCCCTTCTTCTACCCGGGGTCTCAACTCCTCCTCTTCAGCAATCCCCACTGCAAATCCGGCGATATCAAACTCCCCCTCCCGATACATTCCGGGCATTTCAGCAGTCTCCCCCCCAATTAGGGCACACTCCCCAATTTTGCACCCTTCCACAATCCCGGCAATCACCTCTTTCGCTTGTTTCACATCCAACTTCCCAGTGGCGTAGTAGTCCAAAAAGAAGAGGGGGGTTCCAAAACTGCAGATTAAATCGTTTAAACACATCGCCACCAAATCTATCCCCACTCCCCTCAACTTCCCAGTCTCAATCGCAATTTTTAACTTTGTCCCAACCCCGTCGGTAGCCCCTAATAGAACCGGCCGTTTATAGCCGGTTGGGATTCGAAAAGCCCCGGCAAATCCCCCAATCCCTCCTACTACCAAATTGTTAAAAGTGGACTGGACCAACGGCTTAATCTCCTCCACCAACCGGTTTCCAGCGTCGATATCAACCCCAGCCGATTTGTAACTCAACTCCATTGGAGACCTTTTGGGTAAATTTGCTCTGAAAGGAAAAATTGGGAGTGATTTTTCCCCTCCCCCGAGGGTCGATTCCCCCTCCACTATCGACCCTCTTCCCCTTTTTTATCAGGGCATGGACAGTAACAGGAGCCCAAAAGCTTTGTCAAAACCCAAGTGGAGGGGCAGAAGTCAAAGAGGCCATAAATGACCAACATAATTGCAATAAAGGCCAGTAGGGCCAGTCCGACCACCGAGAGCCCCTTCGCCCAGAGCCCCATTACCACCAACAACATAAATGCAATTAAAAACCGCTGAATCCGCTCGGCACAGGCGAACTTTTTACTCTTCACCCTACCTCCTTCTCTGACCAAATCTCTCCACAATTATACATTCTTAGAGATTGTCTGAGAACCCCTCTGAATAGCTTTCCCTCTCCCAAAAGTTTCCAATCTGCTCTACACTGTCTACAACTGGGTAGAATTGGAGAGGAAGGGTCTCATCTTTTGGAAGGAAGAGGGTTACCCGGCACCGGTACCGCTGAATTGTCCGGCAGATTGGCATTAAAGAGTTAAGGGGGTAAGCCAAGTAGAAATCTTGAACCCCTTTTTCGATTAAAAACATTACATCCAACGCCAGTTGAAGGTCCTGCTCCCCGTAGCAGTAGAGTAACTCCCCACTCTCCTTCTGTCCAATAATTGCCGGATTGTTCTCCCGGACTATTAAATTTTTCGCCTGACTTCCAATAATTGTCAACTCCTCCTTCAGTTTCTCATTTTTCCGATCCAGCCCCAAATGGTAGTAGAAGGAGTAGTAGGTCTCCACATTGACCCCTTTTATCCGCTTCTTCTCCACCTGATAAGGGGGCATTGGGGGGGAGTAGTAGAGATACCCTTTAAAAAGATATGGTATCTCCTCCAAAATACTCTCCACTACTTCCACCCCCAACTGCTTATGGTTCTCATCCAACAACTGTTGGAGATAGTTAACCTCTCCAATAAAAGCACTCTTCATTCCTTCTCCTTATTGTCCTCAAAATTCTCCAT
>JBDONQ010000198.1:0-5146 GCA_039831255.1 Campylobacterales bacterium | reverse complement strand
GGAGTTTCGGTTTATGAAACTGCTGGAAAAGGGGTTGGGTTCCCCTTTCCGGGGGTGGTTGGTGAAGTTGTGGAGATGGAAATTCGTCCAGCGATTGGCACTGAAAATTTGGCGGTAAATTCCAGAAGAAAAGGAGGGTAGATGAAGTTTGGAATTGTAGGGGCGACTGGACGGGTAGGGGAGTTGTTGGTAAAAATTTTGAAGGAGGAGGGGGAGGAGATTGGGGCGGTAATTTTTGAAGGGGAGCAACGGATTCAGTTTCAACCGGAGACTCTAATTACCAACGATTCAGAGGCGTTATTAAAAGAGGTGGAGGTGGTAATCGACTTTTCAGCCCCGGTAGCGACCCAGCAGTTGTTGGAGGGGATTTTAAAAGTGCCCCGGCCTGCGGTAATTGGAACCACCGGACTGGATAGCCACCAGAAAAATTTGCTACTGGAAGCGGCCCAAGTGGCCCCGATTCTCTATAGCACAAATATGAGTGTTGGAATCGCTATTTTAAATCGGTTGGTAAAACTGGTGGCTGAAAAGTTGCCGGAGTTTGATGTGGAGATTGTGGAGCAACATCACCGGTGGAAAGTGGACGCCCCCAGTGGAACTGCGTTGACATTGGCGGAAAAAGTGGCAGAAGGGAGGGGATGGAAATTGGAAGAGGTGATTGTAACTGGGAGAGGGGGAGCGGTTGGGCCCCGAAAATCGGAGGAGATTGGGGTTTTTGCAGTGAGAGGGGGGGATGTAGTTGGCCGCCACCGGGTTGGTTTTTACGGAGTTGGGGAGTTTTTAGAGCTAAGTCATACTGCAACTAGCCGGGAGACTTTTGCCCGGGGGGCGATTCGGGGGGCCCGGTGGTTGGTAAATCAAAAACCGGGGCTCTACTCAATCGACGACTCATTGGGGTTATGAGAGAGGGAGGGGCCCTACTTTCCCCCTATCCCAGTTCCGGGGCTTCCCCTATCGGTCTTATCAAACCGAGTAGGCCGCAACAATTGCGTAACTGAGGAATAGGACTAGATGGCTAACCCCTTCCAAATAGTTGGTCTCCCCATCTTCAGTAGTTTTCCAAACTAGAATCACTGTTAATAGCAGAGCCCCTACCTGTAGAGGGTTGAAGACCAGTGGGAAATGGATATTAAATAAAAGGGCCAAAAAGATAATCGCCGGAACTGTTAACATAATTGAGACTGTGCTGGCCCCCATTGCAATATTTACAACCCGTTGCATTTCATCATTTTTGGCCGCTTTTACCGCAGTAATCAACTCAGGGGCCACAGTGATAAAGGCGATTAAAAGCCCCACCAATCCTTGGCTTAACCCTATCCGTTGAAAAATTGGGACCCCATCTGATGAAAAAATCTCCGAAACCCCTCCAATTGCCAGTAAAAGCCCCCCCAATACCCCCCCGTTGGCCCAAGTTGGCAGTTTCTCAAAGAGGTACTCCTCCCGGTGTTCCTCCTCTGGAACCCGATTCCGCCCCTTTTTATTGAACCGGAAAAAGTGGATATGGGTTTTGGTCTGAAACCGGAAAATCACCAGATAGTAGAGGAATAGGAGGGCCCCAATTATCAATGTGGCGGAAATAGCACTCTCCTCCCCGGCACTCTTCTCCAAAATTGTCGGAACTAGTAACATTGCCGCAGCCACAAAGAGGATTGTAGTGTAACTCTCGGAAGTATCCTCATTGTGCTCCTGTTCAGTGTAATTCAATCCCCCTACTAAAACTGCCAACCCCAATAGGACATTTAAATCCACCAGAACTGTTGCAATAATCCCATTTCGAACACTCTCCAATACCTCCGGATGGACGGGGGCTTCCTGGAGAATCATAAATAGAATTATTATCTCCACCCCTACCGCACTAAAAGTTAAAATTAAACTGCCGTAGGGTTCCTTTAACCGGTCTGAAATCACCTCAGCCACTTCGGAGACTGCCAATGCCAACGCCCCAATTGAGATTCCGGCCAGCAGGGTTGAGAGGAGGGAAAAGTGGAGAAGATGGGCCCCCACTGCCATCCCTAATGTTAAACCCCCAATTAAAAAGTCCCAGTAATTTTCCCAGAAAGTGGCCACTTTTACCCGGTCCATTTCCGGACCTTCTCTCCGACCCGCCGGCTCAACTCCGCCAATTTTAAAAGGGGGAGGAATGGGTCAAATTGGGGGGTAATTAACGGAAATAGCAAAATTCCATCCACTGCCACAAAGATATTTTGGTCCAACTCTATCTGGGATTTCCGCTGAATTATTAAATAGGGAAGGTGATTGTCCAGAAGTCGGGGAATTTTTTTATCTAGACAGACCCCCACCTGCTCCCGGCTTACCCGGTTTAAAAAGTAGAGGAGGTTTAAGACAATTTGGGGATAGTCCAAAGGAACCCCATCCCCTCCCCAGAACTCCAAATCCCGGTAATCCCGCCACCCCTCTTTAAACCAGACCCCCAATTCTCCCTCTCCCCTTTTTAACCGGGCTAAAAGCTCCTCCCGGCTCTGGAGTTGAACCCCCCACCGGGGGTTAAAATGGGAGGGAAATGGGAGATTGGATAGAATTCTAAATTCTATATCGGGCCGAAAAAAGCGAGTTAGGTCCAAAAAAATCCCTCCTTTTTCATCCATTTTTGAGGGAAAATTATACAAAAGGAGACCCAATGGGAGAAAGGGTAATTCTGGTCACAAACGACGACGGATATCAGGCGGAGGGGCTCCACCACTTAATTGAGGCAGTAAAACCGCTGGGGGAGGTGTGGGTGGTGGCCCCGGCCAACCCAAAAAGTGCCTGTGGCCACTCGTTAACATTGACCAACCCCCTCAAATTGATAGAGGTTGGGGAGCGTTTTTTTAAAGTGGAGGACGGAACCCCCACCGACTGCATCTTTATCGCTTTAGCCCACCTATTCAAGGAGCGGAAGCCCGATTTAATTGTTAGTGGAATCAATTATGGGGCCAATATGGGGGAGGATGTCACCTACTCTGGAACTGTAGGGGGGGCAATGGAGGGGAGTATCCATCAGATTCCCTCTATCGCTTTTTCTCAAGTAATTACCTCCTTTGAAGAGGAGGGGCGGGGTATCGATTGGGGACAGAGCCGGGAGGTGGCTTTTCAGATTAGTAGAGGGGTTTTAGAGGGGAGAATCCCAATCCCAGACCGGCAAATTTTAAATGTAAATATTCCAAATGTTCGGGAAATAAAAGGGTATCAAGTGACCCGAGGGGGGTATCGGCTCTACCGGAATGAAGTGGTTTTAAACCGGAATCCCCGGGGGGAGCTCTACTTCTGGATTGGACTTCACCCCCTCAATTTCCGGGAGGAAGAGGGAACCGATTTTTGGGCAATTAAAAATGGGTTTGTCTCAATCACCCCGTTAAAACTGGATTTAACCGCCACAGAAACAATTCCTCCCCTCCGGGCTCAATTGAAAGAGCTTTTTTAATTTCTGACCAACTGCTTAAAAATAGTCCTTTTTTTTTTAAAAATTTTCTCCCTTCCCCTCTACAATTCTGGATTGGAGTGGTAAAATTAGAGAAAAGGTTCAAAAGGAGAGAGAGATGGGTGAGGGTAAAATTTTCAAACTGTTAATAGCTCCACTTGGGAATCCGAAACTCTACCAGAAGGTGACCTACTATTTTGAGGTGGATGGGAAGACAATTGAGAAAGAGAGCCCTATTACGATACCGGTTTTGGAGGAGGGGTTAAATCCAGATAGAACCATAATTTTGGTCCCGGATAGTGCGGGGATAGAGGGGGAGAAGTGGAGCCGGGAGATGGAGGAGAAAGGGGTAAAAGGAATCTACCCAGTTTTAGTAGAGGAGGGGCTTTCGTTGGCAAAAGGGAGATTTCAAGAGGTGGAAGGGGCTGAAGAGAGGGGGAACCGGCTCTTCTTTCCCCTCTCCAATCGGGGAAGGTTCAAGAGTTTCACTACCTCCCAGGTTTTCCATTTTGAAGGGGGGGCTCAAGATTACTACTACGACTTCCTCTACAAATTGACCCACCAAATTTTGCCCCCTCAGGAACTGGCGGAGTATGAGGGGTTGGAGATCTATTTGGACATAACCCATGGGATCAACTTTATGCCAATTTTTATTTACCGGGGCCTTTTAACTGCCACCTCTCTGCTAGCTTTCCTAAAACCGGGGAAAGTAAAAATAAAGGTATTCAATACTGACCCCTTCGTTAAAGATGTTACAAAAATTTTAAAAATCCACCAAATTGAAGAGCGGGTTATCACCCCAGCTCCATTGAATCGGCAATTGAAGAAAGCTTCCCTTTTAAAGCCGGTCTCAATCCCCCCGGAAGAGAGGGGGAAATTTTTTAAAGAGGTGAAACCCCGGACCGATTCCCACTCTTACGAACAGGATTTGAACAGTTTTATCGGCTCTTTCTACTACGGTTTTCCGTTGGTCGCGACCACCTTTTTCCCTCCGGTGGAGGAAATGGAAGGGCATCTAAAGGAGATGTACCGGGTCTATTGGGAGAATATAACTGAAAAAGAGAAAAAGGGGGAGATAGTTATTGATAAAAGGGTCCACTTTACCCCAGCCTTTGAACTGGTCACTTTGGCCAGTTGGCAGAGCCAGTTGGTGGGAAGTGAATTGGGGCTCTCCAAATGTGGAGAAGAGGGAGTAGAGGTTCAACAGTTGAAGAAGATAGGCCAAGTCTTTGGGAACAATTCGGTCTTTATCAATAATGAGTTGAACGATTTGGAGGAGAGGGGGCAGTTTGCCGAGGAGAATTGGGAGTGCTACAACCGGATAATGGAGCGGACGGAGCGGATAAATGGAAAGGTAATGGAGATTAGTAGGGGAGAAGGGGAGTTTGATGAGTTGAAGAAGGGGCTTTTAAAGCAGTTGGAGGAGTTGAAAAAGGGAATTGGGAAAGTAGGGGAATTTTTGAAAAAGGAGGTTGGGGGATTGGAGGAGTTGGAGAAATTGGGTCGGCTTATTGAAAAGCAGAAGTTGCCCCCCCTCTCCAGTGGGGAGGAAAAGAGGGAGCAACTCCTCTGTGGAAAAGAGCCGGGGATTAATCCCCGGAATTTTAGGGCCCACGCTGGATTGGAGAGGAATTCGGTGGAGGTGAGACGGAGTAAAGAGGGGAAAGTAATGGTCCGGTATGCCCCGGTCCGGTCAGAGAAGATAAAAGAGGTGGCCTCCAAGGACCT
>JBDONQ010000152.1:0-5168 GCA_039831255.1 Campylobacterales bacterium | reverse complement strand
CCCCCAGCCCCAGTCTCAAACAATCCCCCTCCCGCCAACAACGGCACAATTGAGAGGGTCCGGGCACTGGTTCCAACTTCAATAATTGGGAAGAGGTCGGTTAAGTAATCCCGAAGGACATTTCCAGTTACCGCAATTGTCCCTTTCCCGGCCCGGAACCGCTTCAAAGTCTGTTTCATCGCTTGTTCTGGGGCCAAAATTGCAAACTCTACCCCTTCCAAGTTGTGTTCTGGGAGATATTGGACCACTTTTTTAATCAGATTGGCGTCGTGGGCCCGGTTACTATCCAGCCAAAAGATAATTGGATACCCACTCTCCTTCGCCCGACGAACCGCCAATTTAACCCAATCTTTAATTGCAATATCTTTTGCGGTATAAGCCCGGTAGATATCCCCGGCGGAGAGGCAGTGCTCCATAATCACATTCCCAGCCTCATCCTCTACAACAATTTTTCCATCGGCCGGTGGGAAGAAGGTCTTGTCGTGGCTTCCATACTCCTCCGCTTTCATCGCCATTAACCCAACATTTTGGACGGTTCCAACTTTTGTTGGGTCAAACTGTCCTTTTTTCACAATATCGGACACAATCTCTTTATACATCCGGGCGTAGGTTCGGTCTGGAATGGTGATAACTGTATCCTCCACCTCTCCAGAGGGGCCCCACCCTTTCAATCCATTTTTAATTACCGCTGGAATTGAAGCGTCGATAATTACATCGTTGGGCCGGTGGAGGTTGGTAATCCCTTTATCACTGTCTACCATATAGAGTCGGGGTTGCTCTTTGTAAATCTCTTCCAGTATCCCTTTAATCGCCTTTTGGGTCTCCTCCGGCAATTTGTGGAGTTTATTTTCCAAATCGATTAATCCGTTGTTCGGATTAAACCCAATCTCTTTCAACTCTTTTCCAAATTTATCGAACAATTTTTTGTAGTAAACCCGGATTGCGTCCCCCATCATCACCGGGTCGGAGACCTTCATCATTGTCGCTTTTAAATGGAGGGAGAAGAGGATATCCTTCTCTTTCGTTTCTTTAATCACTTTTTCGTAGAAGTTCCGGAGCTCTTTCCGGTTCAAATAAGTGGCACTAAACACCTCCCCTTCAGTCAATTCAATCTCTTTTAGCTCCTTCCGGTTCCCGTCGTTGTCGATAAAGACAAATTTAACTTTCATATCCTTGGGAGCAATAAAGCTCTTCTCGTTCGCGTAGAAATCGGCCTTCTCCATATGGGCCACATAACTCTTGCTGTCGGGGGAGACCGGTTTCATCGGATGGGGATGGGCTTTTGCATACTCTTTTACCGGCTCTGCCAATCGCCGGTCGGAGTTCCCCTGCCGGAGAATCGGGTTCACAACGCTTCCGACACATTTCAAATATTTGAGCCGGATTCTCTCCTCTTCGGCGGTTTTCGGCTCTTCTGGGAAGTCGGGGAGTGGATACCCTTGCTCCTGTAACTCTTTAATTGTTGCCACCAATTGGGGAATTGAGGCGGAGATATTTGGCAGTTTAATCACATTTGCCTCCGGTTTATTGACCAACTCTCCCAAGTAGGCCAAATCGTCATCTTGCCGGAGATTTTCAGGTAACATATCGCTAAATTCGGCAATTACCCGGCCGGCTAGAGAGATATCCCGCTGTTCCAGTTCAGCCCCTCCATCTTTAATAAAAGCCTCTACAATTGGGTAGAGGGAATAACTCGCCAGTGCGGGAGCCTCATCCACCTTTGTCCAAATAATTTTCGCCATAACTCCTCCTTTAAAATATTGGTTTCCACAATTCTACCAAGGGGAGTGGAGAAAAAGTAACAACTTTAAAACGGAAACGGAGGGGAATTGCTACTGATTGTTACAATTTTTAAAAAAGGGGAAGGGATTAAATTCCCTTTTAAACCCCCTCTGCTATAATCGGGCCGAAATTTTGGGAAAGGAGGTAAAAGAATGGTCCCAATGGAGATGCCAAAACCGAAAAATATCCTCTTTTTTTGCCAAGTGGAAAGGCCCCCCCATTTTCCAAAGCCCTCCTGTGTCCGGGAAGGGACCCGGGACCTCTTTGCATTTACCCAACGAAAAATGGAGGAGTTGGGGCTGAATCCAACCCTTTATTGGTTAGTTCCAACTGGCTGTTTGAACCGGTGCCGATTTGGGCCGGTTATGTTGGTAGAACCCGGGGAGTATATGTATGTAGAGTTGACCCCGGAGAAAATTGAGCGGATTTTAGAAGAGCACATAATCGGGGGAACCCCGGTGGAGGAGTATTTAATTCCAGCGGAGTTTTGGAAATAACTTCTCCTCTCTTCCCCTCCCCTCTCGCTATAATTCCCGGAAAAAAGGGAGTTGGGTATGGAGAGTTACAATCCCCGGGAGTGGGAGGAGAGGGTTTATAAAATTTGGGAAGAGAAGGGGTTTTTTGAAGTAGATTACTCAAAAGAGCCCAGTTTTTGCATAATGATGCCTCCCCCCAATGTAACTGGCCGTCTCCACATTGGCCACGCCCTCACTTTTACCCTCCAAGATATTGTAGTCCGGTATAAACGGATGGATGGGTATCGGGTTCTCTGGCAACCGGGAACCGACCACGCCGGAATTGCAACCCAAAATGTTGTAGAGCGGTTGCTATTGGCGGAGGGGATTCACAAAGAGGAGTTGGGCCGGGAAAAGTTTCTAGAGCGGGTTTGGGAATGGAAAGAGAAAACCGGGGGGGAGATAACTCAGCAACTCCGGAAATTGGGGGCTAGCCCTGCTTGGAGTCGGGAGCGGTTTACAATGGACCCGGGGCTTCAGCGGGCGGTCCGGGTCGCCTTTAAAAAATTGTACGACGAAGGGTATATTGTTCGGGGAAAATATTTGGTCAACTGGTGTCCAAAGGATGGGGCTCTCAGCGATATTGAGGTGGAATATAAAGAACGGGAGGGGGAGCTCTACTATCTCCGGTATCCGTTGCTAGGGGAGGAGGGGGAAGTGGTAGTGGCGACAACCCGGCCGGAGACCTATTTTGGGGACACCGCGGTAATGGTCCATCCGGAGGATGGGCGATATAAAGATTTAATTGGAAAAAAGGTCCGATTGCCCCTAATAAATCGGGAGATTCCAATAATCGCCGATAGCTATGTAGATCCGGAGTTTGGAACTGGGGCGGTAAAAGTGACTCCAGCCCACGACCCCAACGACTACCAAGTGGGGCTTCGGCACAACCTCCCAATGATTTCAGTTTTCGATGAAAAGGGAATCTTGAACCGGGAGGCTGGGGAGTTTGCTGGGCTGGAGCGGTTGGAGGCTAGGCCTAAAATTGTAGCCCGGTTGGAGGAGGAGGGGTATCTGGTAAAACGGGAACCCCATATCCATCAAGTGGGCCATTGCTACCGATGTGGGAGTATAATTGAACCCTACCTTTCCACCCAGTGGTTTTTAAAAAAGGAGGTGGCAAAATCGGCAATTGAGAAGGCGAACCGGGGGGAGGTTAAATTTTTCCCGCCCCAATGGAAGAATAATTTCGACGCTTGGATGCGGGAGTTACGGGATTGGTGCATCTCCCGGCAACTCTGGTGGGGGCATCAAATACCGGTCTACTACTGCGACAGCTGTGGGAATGAATGGGCCTCAGTGGAGGAGCCGGAGAGATGTCCCAATTGCGGGTCCAAAGAGTTTCACCAAGATCCGGATGTGCTGGACACTTGGTTCAGCTCAGCCCTTTGGCCCTTCTCCACCCTGGGATGGGAGAATGGGGAGTGGGGGAAAGGGGTTAAATGGAGACCAGAGGATTTGGAGCTTTTCTACCCAAATAATCTCCTAATTACCGGGTTCGATATCCTCTTCTTCTGGGTGGCCCGGATGTTGATGATGGGGGTCCACTTCCTAGGGAAAGTTCCATTCCGGGATGTTTATCTCCACCCACTGGTCCGGGATGAACACGGGCAGAAGATGAGTAAAAGTAGGGGAAATGTGATAGACCCCCTCCAAATTGTGGAGGAGTTCTCCGCCGACGCCCTCCGGTTTACATTAGCGGTATTGGCAATTCAAGGGCGGGATATCCGGCTCTCAAAAGAGAAGATTGTGGAGAGTCGGAATTTTGCGAATAAACTCTATAACGCAGCCCGGTACTTAAAACTCCATCGGGACCGGTTCCCCGATTTGGAGGAGATTGAAGTTCAAACTGAGTTGGGCCGATGGATGCTCTCCAAATTTAACCGGGCTGTGGAGCGGGTCCGGGAAGAGTTGGAGGAGTACCGGTTCAATGATGCTGCAATGACCCTCTACCGGTTTTTATGGGGGGAGTTTTGCGACTGGGGAATAGAGTTGAGTAAAGTTTCAAAAGGGGCAATTTTAGAGTTGGGGGCGATTTTTAAAGAGAGTTTAAAACTTCTCCACCCATTTATGCCATTTATTACCGAATTTCTGTATCAGCAGTTGAGTGGAACAACGGTGGAGGAAAATTCAATTATGTTAAAACCCTATCCGAAACCTCAGCCGGTTCCGACACCAGCCAACTTTGACAAAATTATCGACGCAATTGTCAGTTTCCGGCGGATTCGGGTTTTGACCGGGGCAAAAGAGTTGAAACGGGGGTTTGTAAAAGGGGAGTTGCCGGAGTTGGGGAAAGAGTATATCCGGAAATTGGCAAAAGTTGGGGAGGTGGAGTTTGTAACAGAAGATATCCCCAATTCAATTAAGGATATTGGGAAGTTTGTCGAGACAATGGTCTCAAAAGGGGAGATAGATATTGGTCCGCTGGTGGCTCGGTTGAAAAAGCAACGGGAGAAGTTGGAGAAGGAGAGGGCCCAATTGGAGCGGAAATTGGGAAATCGGCAATTTGTAGAGAAAGCCCCAGCTCCAGTGGTGGAGAAGAGCCGGCTCCGGTTAAAAGAGGTAAAGGAGCGGTTGGAAAAAATAGAGGGACAGTTGAATAGTTTAGGGGAGGGGTAAAATGGGGCGGGATGGGCCACTGGAGACCCCTTTTGAAGGGGAAACCCCGTTTGAAAATTGGGAGGCTGGAAAGGGTGAAGGGTGGAGTTCCGGAGCCAAATTGGGGGAGTGGAAGGGGGAGAGGGTTCAGCTAAAAGGGGCCACTTTCCGGTGCCCCAGTTGCGGGGCTTATCTCCATTTTCAGAAGGAGCGTCTCCAGTGCGACTATTGTGGCTACTCAAAACCGGTCCACTACCACCCCTCCCCAATTCC
>JBDONQ010000271.1:0-5187 GCA_039831255.1 Campylobacterales bacterium | reverse complement strand
TCTCCACCAATCTCCCAACCCCCCGGCGCCGGTCTACTTCAACTATTTGGTAGAGATAAAGGTGGTCATCCCTCAAATTCCGGACTGGAACCCTCTCCCCCGCCTGAAGCCGTCGAACCCGGAAAAGGTATTTATACTGCTCCCCGGTCCACTCAATCGTGGGGGATGGATTGGGGTTGTAGAGGAACTCCATTCCGTTCTCCTCTCCTCAATTTTTTGCCAATCCTATCAAAAAGGGGGGAGAATTGGTAAAATTTCCCAAATTGAAACTCTATTTGAATAGTGGAAAGGAGAGGAATGGAACTAAAAATTTCAATTACAATTGAGAAATTGGAAGTAAAAGTGGAGGGGTCCCAAATCTCAATCTCAATTGGAGGGGGGAACCCGATGGAGGGGAAAGGGGAAGAGGGGAGAGGGGAGAAGGAAGGGGGGAGAGATGAGGTGGAGAAGGGGGAGGGACTCCAGCAGAAGGTGAGGGAGGGGGTTTCCAACTCCACTGAAATTGTCCAGCAACTACTGGAGTGGTTAAAGGAGAGGGGGTTCCAGATTAAGAACTACTCCACTGGGGAAGAGGTGGAGCAGGTATTGAAAATTGCGTACAAATTGGGGGAGAAATATCAACTTCTCCGCCCGTTCTACCTCCGGCTCAAATCGATTTTGGGGCAAGGGGGGGAATTTACGCTAAAAATGAAAGAGTTTCCCTCTGTCCAAATTTCGGAGATTTTAAACTTTTGCCGGCAACTGCAGGAGTTGGGGTTTATCAGCTACACCTACAAAAACTCCCCCTCTTTCACCCTTAGGGTCTTTTTCCACCCCAATCCCACTGGGATTAACCTTTTCAGTGGACATTGGCTGGAAAAGTGGGCTAAGTTAAAAATTGTAGAGGAGTTGAAGAGAAAGGGGCTAAATTTTGGATATCTTCAGGAACTGCAGGTGGAGTTGCCGGACCAGAAAGATGATGAGTTTGACCTTCTATTTGAGGTGGAAGGGGAGCGGTTTATAGTGGAGTGTAAAACGGCCAATTTTGAGGATAAAATTCAAAAATTTTCAGAGCGAGCTGGTAAGTTTTTGGGGCTTCCCCCAAATCGACGGATTTTTCTGCTATTAGAGGCTTCAGAGGAGCAACGGAGGGGGTTGGTACAGCTCTACAATTTACAAGTGGAGAGTTTGGAGAGTTTCCCCACTGGGATTAAAAAATTGATTGAGGAGATTGGGGAAAAAGGAAAAGAGAAGGAGACCCCACCTCCCCTCCCTCTGGAAGGGGGGGATTCCCAGAAAGGGGTTAGCTGACAAATTTCCCTTGGCGAATCCTATCCGCTTCCATAATCTCTATCTCCCGGGCCCCACTGACCACAATCCGGTCGTCCAGCCGAAAATCAAGGTTGGGGTTCCGGTTTGGGTAATCGATACTATTTAAAATCACCTTCATTGCATTGAGCCGGGTTAAATGTTTATTATCACTCCGAATTACCACCCACGGGGCGTAGTGGGTATGGGTCGCTTTCAACATTTTATACTTCATCTCTGTAAAATCGTCCCATTTATCTTGGGCTTGGAGGTCTATTTCACTCAATTTCCATTGCCGGAGGGGGTCGGTTTTCCGCTTTTCAAACCGGCGGGCCTGCTCCTCTTTTGAGATGGAGAGGTAAATTTTTACCAAAATAGTCCCCTCCATTACCAACGCTTTTTCAAAAATTTGAACCTCCTCCATAAAAATCTCATACTCCTCCTTTGTGCAGAATCCAAAGACCGGTTCTACCATCGCCCGGTTGTACCAACTCCGGTCAAAAATTACCACCTCTCCCCCCCGGGGAAACTGCTCCACATACCGCTGGAAATACCACTGGGTCCGCTGGACATCACTGGGTTTCCCCAATGCTACTACCCGGTAATGTTTCTCATTCATGTATCGGACAATTCGCCGAATTGTTCCCCCTTTCCCGGCGGCGTCCCGCCCTTCAAACAGGATTATCATCCGTTTATTGGTCTCCTCCAGATACTGTTGCATTTTAATCAACTCCGCTTGATACGGTTTCAACTCTTGCTCTTGCCGATATTTCCGGAGGGCCTTTTTCTTCATCTTCTTCAGTTTTAAATACTCCTCCACCAACTCTTCAAATCGAACCTTTTTATTCCCGACTAAAACCCACTCCGGGTTTTGAATCTCTTTAATCTCAATTTTTGGCTTCACTCCTCCTCCTTTTTTTCAATTATAACACTGGCCTAAAGGGGGAGTTGGTAAAATCGGAGGGGTTTCAGTTTGGGAATTGAACCTTTTAAAAGGTGGAGTTGTGGAGAGTTGGAAGAGTCTAAAAGAGGGGGGGTATCTCCTCTTAAAACGGGGGTTGGACTTAATTGTAGCCGGAGGAATGTTGGTGGGATTATTTCCAATATTGGCGATAATTGGAGGGGTAATCTGGCTTTGGGACCGGCACCCCCCCCTTTACCGGCAACTCCGGGTTGGAAAGGGGGGGAAGCTCTTTTACATCTATAAATTTAGAACAATGGTCCCCAATGCTGAGGAGTTACTTCAGCAGGTGCTGGAGAGGGACCCAACCCTCCGGGCCCAGTGGGAGAGGAGTCGGAAACTGGACCCGGATCCCCGGGTTACCCCAATTGGAAAGCTTCTCAGGAGGAGTTCTTTAGATGAACTCCCCCAACTCTGGAATGTGGTGGTGGGGGAGATGTCTCTGGTTGGGCCCCGACCCTACCTTCCGGAGGAGTTGGAGGGAGATTGGGAGTTTTACACCTGTTACATCCAGATGAGGCCGGGGCTCACCGGCCTCTGGCAGGTGGAGGGGCGTCACTCCCTCCCGTTCCAGCAACGGAAAAAATTGGACTGCCTCTACTACCGGAACCGGGGGCTCTGTCTCGATTTAAAGATTTTGATAAAAACCCCACTGGTCCTCTTTGAAGGGGCTTAATTGCTCTTTCCTCTTTTTTAATTAAGGTAGGGTTGGTAGATGGATACAATTCTTTTAGCAGTTTAAAAAGGGAGAGAGATGGTCCAATTCAGGAAAACCCCGATTGTGCCATTCCGGTTCCGGGGGGTCCTCTACTTTGTAAAACGGGAAGATTTCCTCCACACAATTATCGACGGAACAAAGGGGCGGAAATTCTACTCCCTTCTCCATCGGCCGTGGGAGGGGGTGGAGGAGTTAATTGGATTTGGTTCCCCATTGGCCAACAGTTTTAGTACATTGGCCTACATAGCCCGGCAACGGGGGTGGCGGTTCCGGTATTTTGTTACATATGTCCCCCCCCAACTCCGGCGAAAACCGGCGGGGAATTTCCAAAAGGGGTTGGAGTGGGGGGCCCAAGTGGTGGAGACCGGTCTAACTGGGGAGGCCCTCCGGGAGTTTGTGTTGGGGCAACAGGGGAAGGGGCGGATTGTGGTGGAGGAGGGGGGAAGGGGGGATTTGGCGGAGGAGGGGGTTTCCCAATTGGCCCGGGAGATTTTGGAATTTTGCAAAAGCCACAATTTACCGGTCTTTCTCCCCAGTGGGACTGGAACTACTGCTTACTATTTGGCAAAATATCTCCAACCGGAGGGGGTAAAGGTTTATACAACCCCTTTAGTTGGGGGAGTGGAGTATCTTCAAAAGCAATTCCAGTGGTTGGGGGGTGGGGAGAATTTGCCAACAATTTTACCCCCCCTCCGCCGCTACCGGTTTGGGGCCCTTTATCCAAATCTCTACCGGCTATGGGAGGAGTTGGGAAAGGGGGGAATTGGGTTTGACCTCCTCTACGACCCAGTGGGGTGGGAGGTGGTAGTGGGGCGGAAGTTGGGCCCCCTCCTATATATCCATCAAGGGGGAAAGTTGGGGAATTTAACAATGTTGGCCCGCTACCGGAAACTATTTGAAAAGGAGAGAGATGGGAAGAAATAGGAGAGATAAAAGGGAATTGATATTGAAAGAGGCGATAAAAGTGTTTGGGGAGAAGGGGTATTCGGGGGGTAGATTGGGGGAGATTGCGGAGCAGGTTGGGTTAACAAAAGCGGCAATTTACCACTATTTTCGGAATAAACAGGAGCTTTACAACTCGATTTTCCGGGAAAAGGTAGAGGGGATTCAGTTCAATTTAACTGGGGAGTCGACACGGGATTTGAGGGAGTATATCCGGCAAATTTCAAAACTGTTCCGGGACCGCTCTTTTGCAAAAATTTTCGCCAGCGAGCTCAGTTTGGGGATGGTTAATTTAACTGACGAAACTTTAAAAAAGGTGGCCCGACTTCTCCAGACCCTCTCAGAAATCCTCTATCCGTGGCGGGAGGTGAATCCATTCTTTGTCCAAACTTTAATTGTCTCCTCTATAATCACCTACTATAACACATTAGAGGTCCGGGAGAAAATCTCCCGCCTACTTCCCTGTCGCCGGCTGGACCCCCATTTTAACCTTCGACAGGAGTTGGAGCGAATTATCTTCAATTATTTGGACCAGTTTCAAAAGGTGGATAGGGGGAGGGGGCTGGAGAAGAGTATTAAAAAGGAGAGGTAGGTGCTCAGGATAGTAATAGCTGGGAGGCCCAACGCCGGGAAGAGCTCCCTTTTTAACCGGTTGGTCCGGGAGCGGGACGCGATTGTCTCGGAGAAGGCTGGGACAACCCGGGATATTAAACGGCGGATTTTGGAGTTGGATGAGGAGCTGGAGGAGGTGGAGTTAATAGATACCGGAGGGTTGGAGGAGCGGGAGGGGCTTTATCGGAAAGTGAAAGAGAAGGCGTTGGAGACGATTAAAAAGGGGGATTTAATCCTCTACTTAATCGATGGCCGGACAATTCCAACTGAGGAGGAGGTGGAGTACATCCGGCAAATTCAACGGTCTGGGAAGCCGTTACTGGTGCTGGTCAATAAAATTGATAACGACAAATTGATTGAGAATTTTTACAACTTTTATCAACTGGGGGTTGAAGAACTCTACCCAATTTCAGTGGCCCACAACCGGGGAATTGGAAAGGTAGTAGAGCGGATTAAAGAGTTTATCCCCCGAAAAAGGGTCTACACCCCGGCCACCCCGATTGAGGAAGAGGTTCCGTTGGAGGAGTTGGTAGCCCAACCGGAGGAGGGGGAAGGGCTAGAAGTGAAAGAGATAAAAGTGGCAATTGTGGGTCGGGTCAATGTAGGGAAAAGCTCCCTGTTGAACCGATTGGTGGGGGAAGAGAGGGCAATTGTCTCTGAACAGGAT
>JBDONQ010000006.1:0-5197 GCA_039831255.1 Campylobacterales bacterium | reverse complement strand
TTTCCAATGAGTACCGGACCCCCGGTTGGGCAGCTAAATGGTAAATTACCGGAAACTGGAATTTTTTTAACAATTGGAAAACCCCCTCTTCTCTTCCCAAGTCCAGTTTTAAAAATTGGAATCCTTTGTACTTCTCCGATTGGGTCTCTATCCCCTCCCCAATTTGGGTAATGGGAACACCCAACTTCTCCAACCGGGCCAATTTTAAAATGGGGGAGTAGTAGTTATTTAAATTGTCCACCCCAACAACTGAAAACCCCTCCTCCAATAGCCGTTTGGCCAAATGGAATCCAATAAACCCTCCCACCCCTGTAACTAAAACTTTCAAATCACCTCCTTTTTAGGGCCCTTTCCGCCGGGAGAGCCCAAATTTTATAGATTTTCTAAGGATTATACTATTTCCCCCTTTTCCCTTTTTAAACCCATTGTTGAAGAGCCAAAAGGGGGAAATCTTGGAAAAGGGCGAGGATAAAAGGGAAGGAGGACCTTAGCTTCCCCATCTACAGTTGGGTAGTGGTCAGCTGTTGATACTTTTCACTATCCCCTTCAATAAAGGCTTGGACTATTGGATTTTTGGAATTTTTAAACTCCTCTACTGTTCCATACTCAATTATTTCCCCATTGAAGAGCATTGCGACATAGTCGGCATTTTTAAAGGTTTCCCGGAGGTTGTGGGAGATTACAACGGAGGTCATCCCCTGTTCCCGGGTTAAAGCGGTAATCATATTGCTAATTTTATCGCTAATAATCGGGTCCAATCCGCTGGTGGGCTCGTCGTAGAGAATATATTTTGGGTGGAGAATTATCGCCCTCGCCGTAGCTGCCCGTTTCCTCATCCCTCCACTCAATTCGTGGGGGTAGAGTTTTGAGACCCGCTCCGGTTCTAGCCCCACCATCTCCAAAGTTCGATAGACCAACTCTTTTAACTCCTTCCCCCTCAATTTCCGGTGTTCCCGAACCGGGAACGCCACATTTTCAAAAATTGTCATACTATCGAAAAGGGCTCCCTCTTGAAAAGTGAACCCTATCTTTTTCCGGATTTCAAAGAGCCCCCTCTCATCCAACTTTGTTACATCTATCCCATCCACCAAAACCTCCCCGAAGGTGGGTTTTAAAAGACCAACAATATGTTTAATAATTGTGGATTTCCCCTGACCAGAGAGCCCCAAAATGTAAGTAATTTTTCCCTCTTCAATTGTTAAATTAACATCCCGAAGGACCTCTTTCTCTCCAAACACTTTCCGGAGGTGGCGAATCTCTATCACCTCACCCCTTTTTCAATAGATTCCCCCTTCCCCTTTAGCCGGAGAAGGGGGAATTTAATGGGCACAGCAACACCCCAACCCATCCAAATCGTCATCAAAACTTTCCAATTTTAACTCTCCCCCGGTCCCGGAGATAATCCCCTCTTTATAGGCAATCTGTTCCCGATTTAGCAGGATTGAGTAGTAAATTTTAGTGGTGGCCCGGAGGGTGTTCAATGTAGAGCAGTAAGTCTCCAAGGAACTCAAAACCCACCGTTGGGCCCGGATTGGCTCCACTTCTGGGGCCTCTATTTTGTAAATTAAATGAAATTCGGTGAAAATTTTGGGATAACTCTCCTTCCGCTTAAACTCCAACTCCACCTCTAACCCCTCCAATTGAACCTGTTGCCGGGCTGCCAACTCCACCACGTCTACCGCTGAACAGGCCACCGCCCCAGTTAAAAAGAGCTCCACCGGAGAATAGTTGGCGGGATAAATTTCTATCTTATTCCGGCCGTTGCTTCCTTCAAACCGCCCCTCTCCCAAGTAGGTTACCTTTACCATTTCTACTCCTTTTTCACCTCTCTGGAATCAGTTGTCGTCGAAAAAAAACTTAATCAATAGGTAGTAGATTAAATAGAGCACCCCCCCAAAGAAAAGCGTTGAGAGGAAGGGGTAACTCTTCACCGATGTGACTAAAATTACAATTCCGGAGAAGAGAAGGAGGAGTTGCAATAGGGCAAATAGAAGTTTCTCCACTCCCGCTACCCCTCTACCCTCCTCATTTTCTCCATCTACCGCTCCCGCTTTAGCAACTTTTCCGCCAATTCTACCAACTCCGGCACCGGATAGCTCCGAATTCCCGTTACCCCCTCCTCCACCAACTGCCGGGCCTTCTCCCGGACTTGAGTGGGGATTTGATACTTTTCCAACTGTTCCAAAATCCAATGCCGATCCCGGTCACTGGGAATTTGGCGGTAGAGCCCTTTTAACCGCTCCCTCCCGGCCGGGGGCAGTTGTTGAAAGAGGAGAAGGTAGGGATAGGTGCATTTCCCCTCGGCAAAATCTTCGAAAACCGGTTTCCCTATTACCTCTGGGTCTCCAATTAAATCCAGTAAATCGTCGATTAATTGGAATGCAATTCCCAAATTTCGGCCATACCTTCCAAAGGGTTCCGGGTTCCACCCCCGTAAATAACTGCTACTCCAACAGGCCCCCTCTATTAATGCCCCAGTTTTTTTATAAACCATTTGAAAATAGCGGTCCAAATCTAGATTTAACCCCCGGCTCAGTTTTACATCCTCCAACTCCCCCTCTGCCAGTAAGTAAACACTTTCCGCCACTTTCCGGGCCACCGGTTCTGGATATCCGGTCAACTCTGCAAAGGCCCGGGAGTAGAGAAGGTCCCCCAACATTACCGATGTAAACTCCCCAAATTGGGCGTTTACCGACGGCCGTCCCCGGCGGGTTTCCGCCCGGTCAATTACATCGTCATGGAGAAGGCTAGCGGTGTGAATCGCCTCCACAATTGCCGCCAATCGCTCTTCTGCCGGATTAATTGTCAGCACCAATTGCCCCCGAACCCCTTTCCCCTCTCCAGTAGCCCGATACTCTTCAAACTTGCCAAACCATTGCTCTAGATACTCCCGGTATCCCATTACTCATTCTTTGTTAAAATCTGAGCCATTGTGTGGATATAAAGATCCACCTCCCGCTCCTCCACTAAATCGCTCTTTTGAAACTCTATCTGCTGTAACTTTTGCTCTAGCTCCTCCCCAAAACACTCTTCTCCCAACACCTCCAACGTTGCCATCCTCCGGAATAGCTGTTCTAATTCCTCCCTGACCAGATTCCGGTTTGCGTGGAAGATAATCTCAAAAAATTTATCAACCGCACTTTTTTGCTCATCAAAAAAATCAAACATCTCCACCCTTTTTTTCTATTTTTAAATTCCCTTTCCCTTTTCCAATTTTGGGCCAAATTTGACTATACCACCAAAAAAGGGCAAATTTTGCCCCGGGGCTTACCTGATACCGGCTATCATCTGTTGCAAACTGGACCAACTCCTCCGGTTTTAAGTAGAAAATTTCGATATCCTCCTCCGGTAACCCCCCTCCTTCGGAAACCCGATCCCCCTCAGTTACCTCCAGATAGTAAATAATTTGATTGGAGGCTGAGGTCCCCAAACTCCCCCAGGTGGAGGTAATCCGTTGGAACCGCTCCACCGGGACCCGGAATCCACACTCCTCCTCCACCTCCTCTTGGGCCACCTCCACCGGGGTTAGCCCCTCTTTATCCTGAAGACCGGCACAGAGCTCGTAGGAGAAGCCGTCCCGAGTTTTTAAGTAGAGGGGGAGCCGAAACTGCCGAACTAAAATTAACTCCCCCCGGTCCCGATGGTAAATTAAAATCGCAACACTATCCCGGCTGGGACAGACCTCCCACTTTTTCGGAATCCCTTTGTAAGTGTAAAAAACCTCTATCAGTTTTAAAAACCGCCCTCGGCACTTCTCCACAATCTGTTCAATTTGGGCAACTTCCATCTCTTCCCCTTATGAAACAGAAGATCCCGGTTCTTTCCGCTTCTCCGGCCGAAGGAGGGCTAACCCATCCCGGTCCTTCGCAGCCAACAACATCCCTTCGCTTTTGTATCCCATCAATTTTGCCGGCTTTAAATTGGCCACTACAACCACTTGGGTTCCAACCAACTCCTCTGGCTTATACCACTCTTTAATTCCAGCCACAATTTGCCGGGGGGTTCCCTCCCCTAAATCCACCTCCAACCTCAGCAACTTTTTCGACTTTTTAATCTCCTCTGCCACTACAATCTCTCCAATTTTCAGTTGGACATTGAAAAATTGATCAATTGTAATTAAGTTAGCCCCCTCTTCCTGCCCTTTTTCAGCTTTTTTCGGCTTTTGAACCGGTTTTAGCAGGGGTTTTTCAATTTTGGGAAAAAGGGGAGGGATTTTTTCAATTTTAAACCGTCCCAACAATTTCCCTTCCACCCGGGCTTTAAAACTCTCCGGGGAAATTTCAAACTGGAGAGCTCTTCCAATTTTCTCCCCAGTCTTCGGCATAAAGGGGTAAAGATTTACCGCTACAACCCCCAACAAATTGGCGATAAATCCCAAAAGGGCCATTGCCCGCTCCTCTTCCCCCTTTTTTACCAACTCCCACGGCTTCTCCCGGTCAATTATTCTATTTCCAATTCCCAATACCCGCCATAACTCCTCCAAAAACCGGTGGAGTTGCATTTTGTAGAGATACTTCTCCTCCAACGGTTGGACAATTGAGAGGACCTCTCCCCACTCTTTTTTGTAGTATTCTAAAACTTTTGAAGAGTCTATCTCCCCGTTAAAAAATCGGTAAGCCATTCCAATTAACCGGTTTAACAGATTCCCCAAATCATTCCCCAAATCTTTATTAATTCGGTCGATTAATGCCCGCTCGCTAAAGTCTCCGTCAGCTCCAAAGGGGACCTCCCGGATTAAAAAGTATCGAAAATTGTCTAAGCCGTAGGCGTCTGCCACCTCTTTCGGGTCTATCACATTCCCTTTCGATTTACTCATCTTCTCCCCATCCCTTGTCCACCACCCGTGGGCGGCAATCTTTTTTGGAAGGGGGTATCCAATACTCATTAGAAAAGCGGGCCAGTAGACGGCGTGAAACTTTAAAATATCCTTTCCAACGATATGGAGGTCGGCAGGCCAGTATCGCTCCAGCAATTGGGTTTCAGAAGAGCCAAATCCCAGAGCGGTTAAATAGTTGAAGAGGGCATCCAACCAAACATAAATTACATGTTTTGGGTCATTCAACTCTGGGGGTACTGGGATTCCCCATTTAAAGCTAGTCCGAGTAATTGAGAGATCTTTTAACCCCTCCTCTACAAATCTAATCACCTCATTGGCCCGACTCTCCGGTAAAATGGGTTTTTTCTCCTTTAACCATTT
>JBDONQ010000083.1:0-5208 GCA_039831255.1 Campylobacterales bacterium | reverse complement strand
AGGACACCAAACAATGTGATACTTACAGGAATAAACAACACTTCTATTTGACTTGTATCTTTCTATGCATTTCATATTTAAATGATATCAAAATATTATGTATAATAAATAAAAGATTTTCAACGGAGATAAACTCCCGAAGAATCTTTGTGGCTGGTTGGGTAGGGCCTTATATCCCTATGCTTAAAGGCAAGGGCTTTACAGCGATTTTTGGTAAAAAGGGGGAGCAAAACCCCTCCTCTTTTTGGCAAAAGAGAGGATGGAAAATTGAGACTCTTTTTTCTCTGGTGTTTTAGACAGATTTTTTCAAAGATTTGAGGCAACTGGTGCAAATTTTCATCCGCCGAAACTCCCCATCAATCTCGATCCGAACACTCTGGATATTGGGTCGGAATTTGTGGCGGGTTTTCCGGTTGGAGTGGCTCACCCGGTTTCCAAACTGGGGCCCTTTCCCACAAAGCTCACATTTAGCCATTTCCAAATCCTTTTCCACTGGGATATTGAGGTAGAATTATACCCAACAATCCAGAAAAGTGAGCGGTGAAGATGATAGATTTACGGGAATTGGAGCGGAATTTTGAGGAGATTAGCAAAGGGTTGAAGAGGCGGGGGGTTGAGGAGCGACTCTTACTGGAGGTGCGGGAACTTTTTGAGGAGAGGAGAAGGTTAATTCGGAAGATTGAGCAGTTGAAACAGGAGCGAAACCGGCTTTCAAAGGAGATTGGGAAGCTGTTCCGGGAGGGGAAGAGAGAGGGGGGGGAGCTGTTGAGAGGTAGAGTGACAGAGTTAAAAGTGAAAATTGAGGAGTTGGAGCGGTTATTAAAAGGGGTTGAGGAGAGATTGGAGGAGAAGGGGCTTCAAATTCCCAATATCCCCGATCCAGATGTCCCTGTGGGGCAGGATGAATCGGAAAACCGGATCTTGGAAGTGGTAGGGGAGCCCCCCCAATTTCCATTTCCCCCCAAATCCCACGACCAGTTGGGGGAGGAGTTGGGGTGGCTCGATTTCCGCCGGGGGGTTAAATTGGCAAAAAGCCGATTTGTAGTGATGAGAGGGGAAGCGGCCCGGCTGGAGAGGGGGTTAATCAACTTTTTTCTGGACCACAATCGGAGTTTTGGGTATCAAGAGGTGGCCCTCCCCTATTTAACAAACCGGGAATCCCTAATTGGGACTGGCCAATTTCCAAAGTTTGAAGAGGAGATCTTTGCAATTGAGCGGGACAATCTCTATTTAATTCCAACTGCTGAGGTTCCGTTGGTAAATCTATTCCGGGATGAAATTCTGGAATTGGAGGAACCGATTCGATTAACTGCCTATACCCCCTGTTTCCGCCGGGAGGCTGGGAGTTATGGCCAAGATGTAAAAGGGATGATTCGGCAACACCAGTTTGACAAAGTGGAGATAGTTGCAATTACAAAGCCAGAGGAGAGTGATGCTATTTTTGAAGAGATGGTGGAGGTAGCCTCTTCCCTGCTGGAGAAGTTGGGGCTCCCCTACCGGAAAGTGATGCTTTGTACCGGAGATTTGGGGTTCAGCGCTGCAAAAACTATCGATCTAGAGGTGTGGCTCCCCTCCCAACGGCGGTACCGGGAGATTAGCTCCATCTCCAACACCCGGGAGTTTCAAGCCCGCCGGGCTAAAATCCGGTATCGGACTAAAAAGGGGAATAGGTTTGTCCACACATTGAACGGGAGTAGTTTGGCAGTGGGCCGAACGTTGGTGGCGTTAATGGAGAATTACCAGCAACCGGATGGAACTATTAAAATTCCCAAGGTTCTTAAACAATATCTTTAACTCCTTTAGAGAAGGGGAAGGGTTTCCACCTTTTAAACCATTTTCTAGACCGTTTCTGGGAAAGGATTTAACTGGGGAGGGGGGAAGGGTTCCAAAAATCCCTATTGGGTTTGGAGCTTGTGGGGGGATGGAAGGGGTTTGGGATTCTAAACCAGCTCTTCACCCCGGCACCTTTTCCCCTCTTTCCGCCACCACTGGGCCTCCAATTTCTGAAGCTGATATTTGGGAAGGGTAACTTGCCGATCCCAGTGGAGGGGAAATTGTCGATATCTCCCCTCTTCCCTAGCTGTTATCTCTACAAATCCCGGTTTTCGGTTCGGGGGAGCCCACTAATGGAGGGTAACCGACTGCCTATCCAACCCCAATGGGGGTTTTCCCATTCAATCTCCTCAAACTCCTCAAATTTGTGAAACTGCAACTGAGCTACCCCCGGATAAATGGGGGAGCTTCCTGCTTCCTAGGCAGATAACTCGTAGACCACTCTATTGAGTGTTCCGCCCCCAGAGCTACCTCCACAGCCATTAGTTTAGACTGCTCCATCCCTACTTTTTATTGGGTTAACTTAGTTATCGAAGATTTATAAAAAAAATTCAAACGGAAATTAAATTTCCGAGAATTTTTTTATCCGCCTTTTATCACCGCTCTAAAGAGCGATAGTTTCGGGGGGATTGCTAAAAATTGGCCGTTGGGAGAAAAAGTGGCCCCGGAATTGAATTGGGAAGGCGTTTGGGAAAAGAGGGGGAACCACTGAAGGGGAGAAGGGCTGGGTCCGGTTTACCTCCCTCTGGGATTGCCGAAGTTGGGGCTGGGGCCGGGGAAAGACCGATTTCCGGAGCCTTCTCCGATGCTGGAGGAGGGCCTTTTGAATCGCTTTTTTAACTATTTTTGAGAGGATCTTCCGGCCGGTGAAGGCGCTTCTACTGAAGACAACTCCTTTTTTCCTACTCTACCGGCGGGTTGTGGAGTAGCGGGAGTAACTGGGGCTGGAGTAGGAGTGGGTGTAACTGGAGGAGTAGCTCCGTCGGTAGTGCCTCCTTTTCCGGCAGAGTGCAGGGGTTACCACCAGGATTCCAACTAAAATAATCCGAAAAAATGGAACTATTGAAGCTCCTTTAAAAATTTAAAATTCTCGGTAGAGCTGTGGGGGTTTCCCAAAAAAAGTATATTAGTAAAGTTTGGAGCTACTTTTGGGAGTTTTTTTAAATTTTATAATCGGGAGGGAGGGGGAGAGGGGGAAAATGGGGAAAGGGGTCAGAATTTGACGTCAATTCCCCAGTGGACTACTCTTCCTCCTCCTCCCCATTTCTCCAACCAAATCCCCTTCCCCGGGCCCACCGTTGCCGAATTCCAAAACCTTGCCCAAACCCCCGGCCTCCCCTTCCCCCAAAACCTCTTCCAAACCCCCGGCCAAATCCCATTCCAAATTGGCCCCTTCCTCCTTCAATCTCCCCTTTTTCCCACCACCGGGGTCTCCGCTCCAATTGGTAGACCCTTCTCCCCAATTCCAAACCAGCCTTCCGGCCCAATCCTCGGCCGTATCCGATTCCAACTCCTCTCCCCCTTCCCAATCCCCGACCCAATCCTCGCCCAAATCCTCTTCCGAATCCCCTTCCAAACTCCATTTCAATTACCTCCTTGGGAAGCTCTACCTTTGGGGGATTTGCTTGAAGAGATGCGATTACCTTTTCAATTTCCCCCTCTTCCACTTCCAACACCCCAATCTGATAGAGGGCTAAATTGGACCTCATCCGGGGGCTAATTTCCTTTGCAACCAGTAGTTGAACCCCTGCCTCTTTTAAAAATGGGGGGATAATCCGCCCTGCCCCCAGTCCCCGGGGTTCCTCTTTTGGAATTGTTAACCCCTTCTCCCGAATCTCCTTCATAATTGGATTTTCCAAAACCCTCTCCTCTCCACTCTCCAAATCTACAATTAAAAACTCTTTCGCCAGTGCAATATGGGGAGCAATCCGTTTCCGATTGTTAGTTGGAATTGCAATCACCATTTGAGACCTCCTTTTCCAAATTTAATAATTTTATCTTATCCTTTTAATAATTGAAATTTATCAAAACTGGAGAGGATTCCCCCAATTTTCCCCAGCTAAATTTGTTATAAAGGGGTAAATAGCTCTCAAAAAGGAGTCAAATGGTCCGAAAAATAATAGGGGAAGTTCTATTGGGGGTAGCACTCCTAAAAGGGGAGACCCTCTACATTGGGGCAGCTGGAAATACCGCCTATCTACTTCCAGAATTGATAGCCCAATTCCAAAAAGAGTACCCCAATCTCCAAATAAAACCGGTAATTGCCAGTAGTGGGAAATTGACTCTTTTAATTGAGCACGGGGCCCCATTCCAACTCTTCCTATCGGCCAATATGAAATATCCGGAAACCCTTTACCGCCACGGCTTTGGGGCTGAACCCCCAAAAGTTTACGCCTACGGATTGCTGGCGTTGGCCACAAAGGACCCCAATTTCCAATTGAAATGGGAAAATCTTCCAAAAGCCTCCAAAATTGCAATTGCCAATCCAAAGGTGGCCCCTTACGGGGCGGCGGCGGTGGAGGCCCTCCAAAAAGGAGGGCTTTACCCGGCACTGAAAGGGCGGGTGGTCTACTCTGAAAATGTAACGGGGGTTATCCCTTACCTTTTAAATGGAGTTCCCGTTGGGATTGTTGCAAAATCGGCCCTCTACTCAGACCAAGCCCGGAAACTCCACCTCCGGACCGCCCCAGTTCCCCGGGAGTACTACACCCCAATTGCCCAAGGGGTTCTCCTCCTAAAAAGAGGGGGGGAAGGGGCCCGGGTCTTCTACAAATTCCTCTTCTCCAAAAAAGCCCGGGCGATTTTTCGGAAATTTGGATATCTTCCCCCTGAGGAGAGGTAAAAAATGGAATGGACTCCCCTCTTTCTCTCTTTTAAATTGGCCACAATTACCACTTTTATCCTTTTTTGGCTTTCCCTCCCAATCGCCTACTGGTTGGCCGAGAGCCGGGGGTGGTGGAAACCGATTCTGGAGTCGGTGGTGGCTCTCCCAATTGTCCTCCCCCCGTCAGTGTTGGGATTCTACCTACTTATCCTCCTCTCCCCGGAGGGGTGGATTGGCACCCTGTTAAAAGGGATAGGGGTCCAACTCCTATTCACATTCCCGGGATTGGTAGTTGGGAGTTTAATCTACTCCCTCCCTTTTATGGTTCAACCCCTCCAGCGGGGGTTTGAAGGGGTAAACCGCCGGTTGATAGAAGCCTCCTATATCGCGGGCAAAGGGAGGTTGGAGACCCTTTACCGGGTAATTCTCCCCAATATGAAAGGGGCAATTTTAACTGGGATTATTATTACTTTTGCCCACACAATTGGGGAGTTTGGGGTTGTTTTAATTATTGGGGGGGCAATTCCCGGGAAAACAGAGGTGGCCAGTGT
>JBDONQ010000203.1:0-5217 GCA_039831255.1 Campylobacterales bacterium | reverse complement strand
TTCAAGAGACCCTTCCAAAACCGAAATTTATCGTTTTAAACTTCCCCCATAACCCGACCACTGTGGTAACTCAAAAGAGTTTTTACCAAAAAGTGGTAGATTTAGCCCGGAAAGAGGGAATCTTTTTAATTAGCGATATTGCCTACGCCGATATCACTTTTGACGGGTACCGGACCCCTTCTATTTTTGAAGCAGAAGGGGCAAAAGAGGTGGCGGTGGAGAGTTTTACCCTCTCGAAAAGTTTCAATATGGCCGGATGGCGGGTCGGTTTTATGGTTGGGAATCAGACTTTAATCCAAGCCCTCCAGAAGTATAAATCTTGGATAGATTACGGGATGTTTACCCCTATTCAGGTGGCAGCTACTGTAGCCCTCCGGGACTACACCCATTTAGTGGATGAGATTGTCGAGACTTACCGGAAACGGCGGGATGTGTTGGTGGAGAGTTTTGGAAATGCCGGATGGGAGATTCAAAAGAGTCGGGCAACAATGTTTGTTTGGGCTAAAATTCCAGAGCAGTTTCAAGGGATGGGGAGTCTGGAGTTCTCAAAACGGCTTTTAACCGAGGCTCATATTGCGGTAAGCCCTGGAATTGGGTTTGGGCCTTACGGAGAGGGGTATGTGCGAATTGCACTGATAGAGAATGAAAAGAGAATTCGACAGGCGGCGAAAAATATTAAAAAGTTTTTAAAGGGTAGGTAATGGGTGAGTTAAAGCGGATTGGAATTGTTGGGGTTGGGACAGTGGGGGAGAGTGTTGTAAAAGTGCTCCATCAGAATCGGGATATTATTAAAGCCCGGGCTGGGGCGGAGATAGAAGTGGTAAAGGGGGTAGTTAAAAATCTGGAGAAACCCCGGGGGGTCTATCTCCCGTTGACAACCGACTATCGGGAAGTGACCGATGATCCCGATATCGATATTGTAGTGGAGTTAATGGGGGGAGTGGAAGAGGCTTATCAAGTTGTAAAACGGGCTCTTCAAAACCGGAAAGCGGTTGTAACTGCCAATAAAGCCCTACTGGCCTACCACCGGTTTGAGTTGCAACAGATTGCTGGAGAGGTTCCTTTTGAGTATGAAGCCAGCGTGGGGGGGGGAATTCCAATTATAAAGGCCCTCCGGGAAGGGCTCAGTGCCAACCATATCGAAGGGCTCCGGGGGATTTTAAATGGGACCTGCAACTATATTTTAACTGAGATGGAGAAAGGGGAGGAGTTTAAAACTGCCCTCTTCCAAGCTCAGCAGTTGGGGTATGCCGAAGCGAATCCAACACTGGATATCAATGGGATGGATAGTGCCCACAAGTTGCTAATTTTAGCGTCGGTGGCTTACAATATTGATTTAAAGCCAGAGGATATTCTGGTAGAGGGGATTGGAAAATTGGCCCCGGTCGATTTTGAATTTGCCCGGGAGTTTGGGTACAAAATTAAGTTATTGGCAATTGGGAAACGGGAGGGGAGTTGGGTGGAGCTCCGGGTTCATCCAACTTTAGTTCCGGCCCACTGGTTGCTGGCCCAAGTGGATGGGGTTATGAATGGGGTAAGTGTAATTGGGGATGTGGTAGGGGAGACCCTCTACTACGGCCCCGGGGCTGGGGGGAATCCAACTGCCAGTGCAGTGGTGAGCGATATAATTGAGGTGGTTAGGGGGAGGAGTACCCCAATGTTGGGGTATAAGAAGCCGTTGGAGATGGGGGATTTTAAACTGAAACCGGCTGAAGAGATTGAAACAAGCTACTACCTTCGGCTTGGGGTTGAGGATAAACTGGGAATTTTGGCGAAAATATCGACAATTTTAGCTGAGAATCGAATTTCGATTAAAAATTTAATCCAACGGCCCCGGGATGGGTATGTAAAACTGCTGTTGACAACCCACCGGAGTCGGGAGGCCGATATCCGCCGGGCGGTGGAAGAGTTGAATCGACAACCCTTCGTCAAGAGACCGGTCTATTTTATTCGGATTGAGGAGGGGTAGGGGTGAAAATTCAGAAACTCTCCCTCTTTTTTAATGTGGACGAGCGGTTATTGGAGGAGATAGAGGGAATCAGTTATTTTAAAAAATACCGCCGGGGGGAGATTATCTTCTTTGAAGGGGAAGTCCGGGACCACTTTTTCGGGGTTTTAAAAGGGGGGGTTCTACTCTACGACACCGATAAAAAAGGGGAGATAATCCCCCGGATGGAGGTGGAGGAAGGGGGGATTTTTGGGTTAATTGCAAAAATTCAGAACCGGCCTTTCTGTCTCTCGGCAATGGCCCAAAAAGAGACTGAAATTGTCGGAATCCGATATAAAAAGTTTGCAAAACATCTCCCCTACCCCCCCTTTAGCGACCGGGTGATTAAAATGCTCAGTTACCAGATTTACCAACAAATGGAGCTTTCAAAGCTGGTAAAACTCCCAGCCCTCCAGCGAGTCGCCTATACCATCCTCCACTTCCCCGATAAATTCCGACGGTTGAAGTGGTATCTAATTGCAAAAGAGCTAAATATGACTCCAGAGACCCTCTCCAGAATTCTTTCCAAATTCCGGCACCAGCAGGTAATTAAAATTTCAGATAGACAGCTGGAAATTTTAAATCGGGAGTATCTGGAGAGGCTTCTCCGGGAGGAGGGGCTTTAAATTCCCACCCCTCTACTACCCCTTCAGTAGAGCCCCAAAACTTCAAACTGGAGATACCAGACAATAATCCCGACAATATACCCAGCCAAAACTGTCCAACCAAATTTAAGGTGGGATTGGAATGTGTAGATACCCCGGAGTCGCCCCATTACCCCTACCCCGGCAGCACTTCCAAAGCTGATTAAACTTCCCCCCACCCCGGCGGTAAAGGTTACCAACATCCACTGGGCATCGTCCATTTGAAGCCCCGCTTTTAAAATTGCGCTCATAACTGGAACATTGTCAATAATTGCACTAATAAATCCGACTCCAATGTTGGCCCAAGTCTCCCCTACTTTAGAGTAGAGTTTTACAATGTAATGGAGCCACCCCAAAAAGGCCAATGCCCCGACGGAGCTCAAAATTCCGAAGAAGAAGAGGAGAGTGTCATGCTCCACTTTTTTCATATTTAAATGGATATCCAATTTCTCATTTACCCACCGCCGTTTTGCGAAATAGACATAAAATTGGAGAATAGAGAGCCCAAACATCATCCCCCACATTGCCGGGAAATGGAGAAAGATATGGAGGAGAACAGAGGTAACAATTGTAAAGACCCCAATTCCTATTACCGCTTTCCCCCCCGGGGCAATTTTTACCGGAGGGAGGGAGGAGTCAAAATGGGGCTCCCCTTTTGGAATAAAGAGGCTCAGCAGAAAAGCGGTTACCACCCAATTTAAAAAGGAGGCTGGGAAGAGGGCCAAAAAGTCAAAAAATTCCCCTTTTCCAGCGGTCCACACCATTAAAGTGGTAATATCCCCAAAGGGGGACCAAGCCCCCCCGGCGTTGGCGGCCACAACAATATTAATTGCCGATGGTACTAAAAAACTCTTTAAATTTTTATCGATTGTGTAAATGACTGTCGCCAAAATTAAAGCAGTTGTCAAGTTATCGGCAACTGGAGAGAGGAAAAAGGCGATTAAACCGGTTAACCAAAACAATTTTTTGTAACTGTACCCCCGGGAGGTTAACTGATACTTCAACGCATCAAAAACCTTCCGGTCAATCATCGTTTCCACAAAGGTCATTGCGACAAAGAGGAAGAAAAAAATCTCTGCCACCTCCAAAATTAGCCGGCTCAACTCAATTCTCAACTCCCCCAACGGAAGATGATTTACCCAAAAGTAGAGCCCGATTAAGATAAAAGAAAATGTTCCGGCGAAGAGGGCCGGTTTCGATTTATTAATCTCAAACTTCTCCTCCAACGCAATCATTAAATAGGAGATTGAAAAAATCCCCAGAACCACCCATCCAACCCAACTATTGGTCAACTGCTCCATTTCCAGCTCCTTTTTTTAAAATCGGAGGCTCTACAGGAGGTCCTACTGCCGGCTCCCCCCGGAAAAGAGGAGGGCCCGGAGGGCAATTTTGGCCCCCTGCTCCAAAGTGGCCCCCTTTTGAACCGCCTCTTCATAACTCCGGCCCAAGATGTAGAGCCCCAACGATGGGATTAAAATTGAGTTCCACTCCTCCAACTGCCGGTAGAAGAGTTTCTGTTGCTGTTTCTCCCACTGGTGAATCCGGAGAATTGCCAACTCCCGGGCCACCTGCTGACTCCATCGGTCCCGGAATGGGAGTTGGTCCCCCCGGGTTACCAATCCCAACGACATTAAATTGGGGGGAGTTAAAAAGGCGATTACTTTAGCCCTCGGAATTTGCCGATAGATTCGAGCGTGAATCTCCAAATCCCAACTCCCCTCCTCCCACTTTAGCTCCCGTTTCCAGTAGGAGACCCGGACCCCTATTTTTGAAGAGCACCTCTCCCGGCGGGTAATTAACATTGTTCCATCGCTACACCGGATTGAAAGGGAGCTCTGGAATGAGAAGAGCCCCAACTGCTCCAATTTTTGAACTGCCTTCTCCAAATCTTGTTCCATCTCTCCCCATTTAAGCCTAAATTCATTCAATTTTATCAAACTTACAACTAAACTTGGGTCCCAACCTCAGCCCCCCGCCCTGTTTGAGTTTTAGAAAAGTTTTTATCTGTTAATCCACTCCGAACTGGATGCCGGTAAAATTGCAGTTGAGAATGGGGGTGGAAAGGGGGAGTATCTCCAAGGAAAGGTCAATGAGATTTAAGTGGTTTAAGGTGAAATTGAATGGAGAGTTGATTAATCGATTACTCTGGGGGGGTGTGGTGTTTAATCTCGTGATTCTTCTATTTTTCTGCTATTCCCTAATTAACTCCCGAATTAGGGTTGAAACGATGATTCTCCAGCACCACATTAAAAATATGGAGACAATTGCAAAGCGTATCCACCACTATTTACAGCACCACTGCCCTCTCCACTTCTCCCTCCCCAACTGTTTAGCGGAAGCCCCCCAGCTCTATCCCTCCCTGCGGGAGTTATTGAAACTATTGGAAACTTCCGAATATACCCACATCGCCCTTTTAACCCGGGTCGATTTCGATAAAAATAGTTACAAATTCTTGGTAGACCCAATTAAAAGGATGGGTACCCTATACAATCCAGCCCCAGAGGAGACCCCTTACTGGCAACAGGTCTATGAGAAACAGACCCCTGTCTACTTTTTTCGGGTTACCCCAAATGGGGAGATGTTAAC
>JBDONQ010000128.1:0-18077 GCA_039831255.1 Campylobacterales bacterium | reverse complement strand
GGTGCCCCTTTTGGAGTCTCCCCTCTTTCAGTTGGAACCTCCTCTGGAGTGGTTGGAGTTTCAGCTAGGGCTCGGGACTTCTCATCTTTTAACAGTTGGGTAGCTGCAACCCCTCCCACTGCAGTGGCGACTCCAACTCCGGACAATTTGGCCAGTTCACTCTCTCCCTTTTCTACCGGGGCAGTCTCCTGTTTAGATGGGGCAGGTTGCCGCTCTTGGACAATCTTTCCATCGATTTTAATTGCAAAGCGGGTATATTCCCGACGGAGTATAGGGATTAGATTCTCCCCTTTTACTCCCAACTCCAGCCCAGTTGCCCGTTGAGTCCCAGCGGAAACCCCACCTCTCCACTGCCCCTGCTGGACCGCTACCGGTTCCAGTTCAAAAACTTCCAAATTTTCGAGGGTCAAGAGGTCAACCCGCTTGACCTGGAACTCTTCCCCTTTTAAAGAGATTTTCTCCCGCTTTAAATCGGCTATTTGGAGCTCGATAATATTTAGCAGGTAGGAGAGAGTTCCCAAACTTTCATTGATACTCTTCAAAAACTGCTTATCTGCGGCTACAATCCGCCCATTTTTGAAGATTACCATCCGGATTCCTTTTCTTTCATCTCCCGATAAATTTTTTCGTACTTCTTCTTATCATCTTCCGACATAGGTTTGTAGACAGCCCCGTACCCACTTTTAATCCCATTTTCGTCGTAAACCGGTTCAATGAAAACTTCACTCCAGAAGTACCGTCCATCTTTCCGGAGGTTTTTAATGAATCCCCTCCACCGGTGGTTACTTTCAATCGCGTTCCACAGTTCCTTAAAAATAGCCTTCGGCATATCTGGGTGGCGGATTATTGAATGGGGGGCTCCAATCAACTCTTCCCGGCTATAACCGGTCAGCTTTTCAAAAGCTCTATTTACAAAAGTGATAACCCCTTTTAAGTCGGTTCTGGAGATAACTGGGCGGTTTTTGATTCCCAATTCTTCGAAGGTAACCTCTTTATCAATAGGAATTACTTTTCCCATTTTTCCATCCTTTGTGTAGTGGAGTAGCAGACCCAAAGCTTTTGCAATTTTAGCTAATTTTTAGTAAAATGCAAATGGTTTCCCGGAAATTGAAACAAGGAGAAATTAAATGAAAATTATTCTATTAAAAGATGTTAAAGGGCTTGGGAAAAGGGGGGAGATTAAAGAGGTGAAAGATGGATATGCCCGGAATTTTTTAATTCCCCGGAAACTGGCAAAGGTGGCTACTCCGGAGGCGGTTAAAGAGTTAAAACGGCAACAGGCGAAGGAGGCGGCCGAGCTGAAGGCTGAGTTGGAGAGGCTCAATAAATTAAAAGAGCAGATTGAAAGTATAAAAATTGTAATTCGGCACAAATTGGGGGCCAATGGACAGCTCTACGGGGCGATTACAAATAAAGAGATTGCAAAGGCGTTGGCGGAGAAGGGGATTGAGATTGATAAACGGGAGATTCAAATGGAGCCGATTAAGAGTGTTGGGGAGTTTGAAATTGACATTAAATTGGGCCACGGTATCCATGGGAAATTGGATTTAATAGTGGAAGGGGAGTAATGGGGATTGAGTTGCGGGGGACAACTATTTTAGGGTATCGGGGAGAAGGGTTTGCAGTAATTGGAGGGGACGGACAGGTCACTTTCGGTCACAGTGTATTAAAATCCAACGCTACGAAAATTAGACCCCTCTACAATGGAAAAGTGCTGGGGGGATTTGCCGGGAGTACCGCCGATGCTTTTATCCTGTTTGAAATGTTTGAAGATAAGTTGGAGAGTCGGAAGGGGGATTTAATGAAAGCGGCGGTCGATTTTGCAAAGATGTGGCGCCGGGACCGGTATCTCCGCCGGTTGGAGGCGATGATGATAGTTTTAAATCCGAAACATATTTTCATTTTAACTGGAAATGGGGATGTGGTAGAGCCGGAGGACCGGAAAATTGCTGCAATTGGAAGTGGGGGAAATTTTGCCCTTTCCGCAGCCCGGGCACTGGACCGGTTTGGAAATCTTCCGCCGGAGCAGTTGGTGGAGGAGTCGCTAAAAATTGCCGGAGAGCTCTGCATCTACACCAACACAAATATTAAACTTTTGACAATAAAGGAATAGCGGATGGAGCAGGAGATGGAGCTAACTCCCCGGGAGATAGTGGCCTATTTGGATGAGTATATTGTTGGACAGCAGAAGGCAAAGAGGAGTATTGCAATTGCCCTCCGGAACCGGTATCGACGGATGAAACTCCCCTCCGAATGGCAGGAGGAGATTTTGCCAAAAAATATTATGATGATTGGGCCCACCGGAGTTGGAAAGACTGAGCTGGCCCGGCGAATGGCCAGGCTATTAAAAGTGCCGTTTATAAAAGTGGAGGCCAGTAAATATACCGAAGTGGGGTTTGTAGGCCGGGATGTGGAGAGTATGATTCGGGATTTGGTAAACAATTCCATCTCGTTAGTCCGGCAAGAGTTCGAAGAGAGGGCCCGGGAGCGGATTGAGGAGGAGATTTTGGAGGAGATTACAAAACGACTTCTCCCTCCCCTTCCAAAAACGGCCCCAAAGGAGAAGCAGGAGGAGTATAAACGGACCTTTGAAAAGATGAAAGGGCGGGTTCGACGGGGGGAGTTGGACGACCGGAGAATTACAATCGAGTTGGAGAAAGGGGGGGTGGAGGAGAACCCCAATCTACCCCCGGAAATGGCCCATGCCCAAGAGAATTTAACAAAAATTTTTGGAATGTTTATCGGCCGGAAGGAGAAGCGGGAGGTGACAGTAGGAGAGGCGAAAGAGCTCCTCCGGCAGCAGGCGGCGGAGCGGGTTTTAAATCAGGAAGAGATTAAACGGGAGGCGTTAAAGCGGGCGGAGAATGGGATTATCTTTATCGATGAAATCGATAAAATAGCCGCCACTGGAAACCATCGGCAGGACCCCTCAAAAGAGGGGGTTCAACGGGACCTCCTTCCAATTGTAGAAGGGTCTACAGTGAATACTAAATATGGGTATCTAAAGACCGACCATATCCTCTTTATCGCCGCAGGGGCATTCCATCTCTCCAAACCTAGCGATTTAATCCCGGAACTGCAGGGGCGATTCCCATTGCGGGTGGAGTTGGATAGTTTGGACGAGGAGGCCCTCTACAAAATTTTAGTAACCCCAAAGCGGTCGTTAATTAAACAGTATCAAAAATTGCTGGAGGTGGAAGGGGTTAAATTGGAATTCACTGAAGAGGCCCTTCGGAAAATTGCCCATTACGCCTATTTGGCCAATGAAAAGACAGAGGATATTGGGGCCCGCCGACTCCACACAGTTGTCGAAAAAGTGTTGGAGGAGATTAATTTCAATGGAGACCAGTGCCGGGGGAAGACAATTACAATTACCCCCGAATATGTGGAGAAGCAGTTGGAGGGAATTATTGAAGATGAAGAGACTGCAAAATATATCCTCTAACTTCTCCCCTCTCTCCTCTGAACTACCCCCGCATAAGTGGGGGGGCTTCCTGCTTCCCAGGCAGATAACCCGTAGACCACTCTATTGACTGTTCCGCCCCCAGAGCTACCTCCACAGGCATTAATTCGGAGTGACCCACCCCTACTCTTTATCGGGTTAACTTGGTTATCGCTGTTAAAATATTTTTAACAATTCATCACGACTCTAAAGAGCGATGGTTCCAGCGGGGATTGCTAAAAAAACTATTAAATAGCGGTAAAAAAGGATTTAAAGAACAAATCCCTTCTACCCTCCTCCTTTTTTGAAGGTAAAATTTTAAAAATGGGCAAAAAGGAGGAGGAGTGAAAGAGTACAAAGTAATTGCTGTTAGCGAAGGGGTGATTGGGACTATTTTCTTAGGGGAATCTAAAATTCCGATTAAAAAGTTGGAAGAGAGGCTCAATGAGGAGGCGGAAGAGGGGTGGAGACCTATCTGTCAAGTTATAGAGCACCGGAGGCTTCTCCTCTTTTGGAGTAGGGAGAGTGTAATTGTGACACTGGAGCGGGAGAAGGGGGAGTAACCCTAATTAATTTAGCCCTATTTTAAGATGGGCAATTTTCCGTTATTTAACACCCTTCCGATATTTGGGAAGGGTCCAATGGAGAAGAGAGAGAGCTTTTCCAATCTCCAGGTGGAGAAGAAACTCCCTAGAGAAAAGTTTTTTTAGATAGAAGTTTTTTTCTTATTCATTCTTTCATTCCCTGTTGATATTTTTCCTTTTTAAATCTCCAAAAAGGGAATAGAAATTTTCCTATTTTTTGAAAAAGGGATAGGGGAAAGGGGAATAGAGGGGAGTTTTTTTAAGGTTTTATACTCCATTTTATTTTGTTGAAAATGTATCGGGGAAGTTGGAAACTGGCTAAATGAATATCAGTGGAGTAGTAATAAGGGTCTTCAACAAAATCACTCCGATGACGGATTAAATCGGCGGTAGGGTGATATTTTAAACTGGCAAATAGGAGGGGGGCCGCCCACATATTTTCCGTTAAATAGTAGTATGGAAGGACAATTTCGAAATGTTTGGAAAATTCCTCAAATAACCGGGTCTCCAAAAAAGAATCTATCGGAGCAATATAAATCCCCTCTTTTGATAATCGCTCTTTTAAATTAGCTGGGTTGGAGGGGGTCATCTCTATTATTAAATCGTATCTCTTCCCGGGGGTTGGGGCCGTCTCAATTTGAAACTGGCCAGTAATAATTTTTGAAAATTCCCCTTTCAACTCTGGGGGAACTAGATAGTTGGGGTTCTCTTGCACACACCCCCCTACCAGAGCCATCATCTCCCGTTTTGCTCTATCGGCCATTGAACTCTCCTTACCAAATTGGAAGTGGAGATTTAATACCAAAAATTTCTCAAATCTGCAACAGAAAGGTGAATAGATTTTATAAGGAGAAATGGATATTGGATAACGGAAAGGGAATTGAAAAAACTTAAAATAAGGGAGGGAGGGGAGGTTCGGTATCTATTCATCTCAAAAAATGGGGAAGGGGAAGGGGGACCACCTTTTCAGGTGGCAAAGAGATTATAACAGAAATGTTCTCTAATTTCAAGGGATTGGCAGGAAAATTAAATTTTTTTTAAAAGATTTGGCGACTCAAATCGAAGGGCCAATTAATTTTTGTTCCAGAGGTAGAGATTTCCTTTTCAGTAACTCTTTCAATTTTTATTTTTTAGAAGAATTCTTCTCATCTCCCTAGAGATTGAGTAAAATTTTAAAAAATAGACTCCTATTGTAGCTAGGAAGAGAAGGAAAAAAATGAATTTTAAAATTTTACCTTTTCTACTTTTCCCATTAATTGCAGGGGCCTTAACTGGAGCTTTTTCCAATTCTGGAGTTTTAAAACCCCAAATTGGGGGGATGAGGTGTCTCCCGTCCTCTTTTCTCCGGGAAATTGAAAGTGGAGAAACCGGGGGGAGAGTTCCCCCATCCCTTTTCAACTTTAACCTTTGCTACCCAACACTTCCCGGGAGGGGACCAGAGGTGGAAGAGTTAAATCTCCGGCTCAAATTGATTCCCCTCTTCGATTTCAATTCCCACTGGAGGGGGGTAGATTTTAAAGAGTTAATCCCAGTGGGGAGGGAGAGGGGGTGGCAATTTTTTTACTCAGCAGAGGGGAGAATTACCAAAAATGACCGACAACTCCTCTCAGTTTATTACCAGTTTGAGAGTTACGCCGGGGGGGCCCACCCAATCTCCTACTACCGGGTTTTTAACTGGAACCGGAAGGAGTGGAGGCCTTTAAATCTCAGGCAATTTTTAAAACCGGGGGGATTGGAGGCTCTACTGGAGGGGTTATTGGAGTGGGATAAAAGCCACTCCAATAAAATAGAGTGGCCGGAGGGGGTGCGGGCCCAGAAAAAACTCCCCAAATTTGTAGTGACAGAGAGGGGGCTCCTCTTTCTATTTGACCAAGGGGAGGTGGCTCCAATGGTCGCCGGTCCAATTCAACTCCTCTACCCTTTTCCCCTGTTAAAACCCCTTTTAAATAAAGAGGGGCTTCAATTTTTCCACCTCAGCCCCCTCTCCCACCGGAATCTCTGGGAAAGATAGGGGGAGGGGTAACCCCCCTTCTCAGGTAAAACTCCTCCCGCCACTGGAGAAATTGGCTCCTAGAAATTGCCCCCCGAATCTCCTCCATTAATCGGAGATAGTAGTGGAGGTTGTGGAGGGTTGCCAGTCGGTAGTAGGTCAACTCCTTCGCTTTGAACAGGTGGTGGAGATAACCGGCGGAGTAGTTTTGGCAGGTAGGGCAGGTGCATCCCCCTTCCACCGGCCCTTTTTCTAATCGGTATCGACTATTTTTAATCCGAACTACCCCGGTGGAGGTGAATAAATACCCGTTCCGGCCATTTCTAGTTGGCATTATGCAGTCAAACATATCAACTCCGTAGAGGACCCCCTCTACCAAATCCTCCGGTCGGCCAACCCCCATTAAATACCGGGGTTTTTCCGGGGGGAGGAGGGGGGTTGTAAAGGAGAGGGTCCGGTACATCTCAATTGGGGGTTCCCCGACACTGAGCCCTCCAATTGCAAATCCGTCAAAAGAAACCCCCTCCACTTCAATTGAGGTTAACCCTTCCGCTGACAACTGCCGGAACCCCCGGTCCGTCCCCCCCTGAAGAATTGCGAAAAGGGCATTTCTCCTCCCCTTTTCCAGATGGTGCCGGAGACTCCTCTCCGCCCACCGGGTGGTCCGCTCCACTGATAGCTGAATCCGCTCCCGGCTATTTGGGAGGGGAATTAAATCGTCCAAAACCATCATAATATCGGAATTGAGGTTGTATTGAATATCTATAACCTTTTCCGGGGTGAAGAGGTGGAGGGAACCGTCGATATGGCTTTTAAATAAAACTCCTTCCTCTGTCACTTGCACATTTCCCCCTAAGCTGTAGGCTTGGAACCCTCCGCTATCGGTTAAAAAACTCTTCGGATACCCGGTAAACTGGTGGAGCCCCCCAAAATGGGCCACTACCCGATCCCCGGGTCGAAGGTAGAGGTGGTAGGTGTTCCCTAAAATAATTTGGGCCCCCAATGAGAGAAGGTCCCGGCTATCGAGACTTTTAACCGACCCGGCGGTTCCCACTGGCATAAAAACTGGGGTCTCAATTGAGCCGTGGGAGGTCTTTAAAACCCCCCGCCGGGCCTGTCCACTCTGGGCTACTACCTGAAACTCCATCTCTCAATTCTCCTTATTTTCGGGAAAGATACTGGTTATAATTGTAGCCAAAAAGGGGGTTTCTATATGGCACCGGTCGACCGAAAGGGGAAGGGGAATTTTTTGTATCAGATTTTAATCTTTTCCGGCAGTTTGGAGGGGAAGAGATTAATAGAAGAGATTGCCTCCCACTACAAAAGTTTGGGGCAATACGATGTAATTTTTGAGGAGGAGAAGTTTATCCCGGAGTGGGTTCGGGGGGAGAGACGGTTCAAATTTTACAAATTTGAATTTTTTAATACCCAGTATCGGCAACTACTAGACCGGGAGTACAACAAAATAATTATCGCTGTAAAACACAAAATGAAAGCTTTCCATATATTGGAACAGCTCCAAAAGGACCCCTTTGCAATTATCACCTTTGTAAACTACTGGGGAGAGGAGCTAGAACTCCCTCCAAATGTAGAGTTGATAGATGTTTCGGAGTTGATAGTTCATAAATTGGTGGATGCAATTCCCGGAGTGCCGGCGGTAGCCCGGGATATCGGGTTGGGGATAGGGGAGATTATGGAGGTGGAGGTCCCCCCCGGGTCCCAATTTGTCTATAAACAGGCAGCCGGTATCTATAACCCGAAACGGGCCCGGGTGGCTTTAATTTATAGGCGAAACAGGCCCCTCCTCCCCAATAGTCGAATGGTAATCCTTCCCCATGACCGGTTACTCTTGGTGGGGCACCCAAACCATTTGGAAATCCTCTTTCGACAGATTAAAGAGCAAATTGGAACATTCCCGGTCCCCTTTGGGAACAATTTGCTACTAATTTTAGATATGGTGAATATGGAGAGACGAGAGATTCTGGGGCTTTTAAACTCTGCCTTCTATCTCCACAAAAAGTTGAACAACCGGAAACTCCTTATTAGAATAATAAATCCCACTTTCAGTTACAGCTTAACCAGAATTTACAACTACTACCGGGACCCATTAATTGATATCTACACTTTTTACGATAGCTCCACTACTTATGAAAAGCTACTCAAAAGGGCAAAACAGGAGGATGTGGGGTTAATTTTAACTACTAGTAAATTTTTTTACCGGTGTAGTCGGGAGTTTTTCAATTTAAAAATCCCCGTTTTTAAAGAGGGGGAGCAGAGTATGAAAAACTGCTCCGAGTTGATAGCCCTCCTCCAGCCGGGGCGTTACTTCCGGGAGACAATCCCGGTTATTTTTGATATCAGTTTCCAACTGGAAAAACCCCTCACCTTTGTAAATGGGGACCCGGAGAATGATTACCGGAATTTAAAATCCTATATTAACCATTTTATAAAGATGTACGGGATGAAAAATGTAAAATTTTTGGACTTAAAAGTAAACGGGGTGCTGGAGTTGCGGAAAACCCGGGAGGCCTGTCTAATTAACCCCCTCCACAAACCTAAATGGAGTAAATGGCTCCAGATTTTAAATCCCCGTATTGAAAACTCCTTTATTCTATTGGACCATTTAAATCAATTTCTAATCCCTGTAGAGGAGGTGTAATGGAACCGATAAAATTGAGAGTTGAAGCGGCCAGTAAAGAGTATCCAATTTTGATTGGGGAGCTTCCCAAACTGCATTTTCAAGAAAAAGTGGCAATAATTACCAATCCTAAGGTGGGGGGACTCCACCTTAATTACCTACTGAGCCGGATTACCGCCCCGGAGCTCTACATTGTGACCCTTCCCGATGGGGAGGAATACAAAAATTGGGAGAGTGTCAATTACGGACTAGAGAGGCTTTTTGATCACCAGCTAGATCGGAACTCCCTTTTAATCGGATTCGGAGGGGGGGTAATAGGGGATATGACTGGCTTTATCGCCTCAATTTTCCTAAGGGGGATAAAATTTCTCCAAATCCCCACAACCCTACTGGCAATGGTCGACAGCAGTGTCGGGGGAAAAACTGGAATTAATAATCGATACGGAAAGAATTTAATTGGGACCTTCTACCAACCGGAAGGGGTCTATATCGACTCTCACTTTTTAAAAACCCTTCCCCCCCGGGAGTTTAACGCTGGTATGGCTGAAATTATTAAAATGGCAGTAATGTTCGACCGGAAATTTTTTGAAGAGCTGGAGAAGGGGGAATTGCCAATTGAGCTTCAGATAAAACGGGCGGTGGAGTTGAAAGCTGAAGTGGTGAAGGCTGACGAACGGGAGAGGGGGCTCCGGTCTGTTTTAAATTATGGCCACACCTTTGGCCATGTAATTGAGAATTTGACCAATTACCGGAAATATCTCCACGGAGAGGCGGTGGCAATTGGGATTGGGATGGCCAACCGGTTGGCAGAGAAATTGGGATTGTTAAAGCCGGAGGAGCGGAAGAGAATAGAGGCCCTCCTCTGCCGGCACAATCTTCCCCTCCGTTTCCCGGTGGAAGACCCAGAGGAGTTTTACACCCACTTCTTCTTAGATAAAAAAACAACCCAAAATAGGCTTAAATTTATCCTCCCAAATGGGATTGGAAATTTTAAAATTCTTCGGGACCCTCCAAAAGAGATAGTTTTAAAGGTCTTGGAAGGGTATCGGGAGGGGCAGAATGGGGGGAATTAGTTTAAAAATTGGGGCCCTGCTGGTGGCAGGGGGGGTCGCCTTTGGGGGGTTTCTCCCCAATCTGGACTTCTTTGAGCAGAATAGTTCTGCATTAACAGTTATCACTTCTTTTTTAAGTAGCAACGACTCTACTACAACCCTTCAAACCCCCCCCCCGGTGGAGGAGGAGTTGGGAGAGCAGAACCTATCCCAATCGGACCAGAACCAGACTCTGCCGGTGGACTCAATCTCCCTTCAAATCTCCCAACTGGAGGAGGAGTTGAATCAGAGCCAATTTTTTTTAAACTACCAAGCCTATATCACCTATAAAAATCTCTCAAAAAAGGTTGAAAAACTCCAAAAATTGGCCCGGCGGAATAAGAAAAAATATTGGAATGATTACATCTCCGCCAAAGAGAAGCTGGCAGCCCTTACCCCCCAAAATAACCTCTTCGACGCGTTGATTAAATTAACCCCAATTGACCCGCCTCCCCAAATTACAAATCCATTTCAAATTTTTGAAGTGCTGGGCTATGAGAAGCAGTTAAAAGAGAAGTTAAAGGAGAATCGCCGGTATTACCACCAATTTTTGGAGACCTTGACTAAGATGAGGTGGCTCTATAATTTAAAAAAGAGCAAAAAGGTAGAGGACCCAATTTTGGCTCAAGCTATCTCCGATTTTGAGCTGACCAACGAGATTTATAAGAGTAAATTGAAAGAAATTGAGACCCAAGGGAAGAGTTACCTTCGGCAGGCCCGGCAGGAGATTGAGAATCAAATCAATAAATTAATAAATCTCGGAATTGCAGTTGGGATTAGTTTAATCTTTTTCTTTATTTTAAAACTACTGGTAAAGCGGTATGTAAAGGATGAGAGTGCCTATTTAATCAATAAAGTTTTGAACTTTATCAATATCACAATTATTGTCTTTCTAATCTCTGGAGCTTATATGGAAAACGCCTCCTCCTTGCTGACCTTTTTAGGGTTTGCCTCCGCCGGGATTGCAATTGCGATGAAAGATTGGTTTATGAATATGTTTGGATGGCTGGTGATTATGGTCAGTGGAAATTTTAAAGTAGGAGACCGGATTAAAATTTATCTCCAGAACGGAAATGTCCAAATTGTCGGAGATGTAATCGATATCACATTGAACCGGATTGTAATTTATGAAGATGTCACTTATACCACCTACCGGCGAATTCGCCGGGCTGGTCGAATTGTTTTTGTCCCAAACAATGTAGTTTTCAATAACCCTATTTTTAACTACACCCACCACGGCCTAAATACAGTTTGGGATGGAATTGATATTATGCTCACTTTTGACTCCAATCTGGAGAAAGCGGAGGGGATTGTAAAAGAGGTGTTGAACATCTATGCAAAACCCTTTTGCGATATGACTCGGAAAAAAGTCGATAAACTCCGAATGGAGTACAATCTAAAGCGGGTTAGTCTGGAGCCAAGGATTTTCACATTTATTGAAGAGTATGGGGTAAAACTCAGTTTCTGGTATGTGGCCCCCTACGCCCCGATGAGGTTGAGGAGTAAAATTTCGAAAGAGATTTTAGCCCGATTTAAACAGGAATCGGATATTCATTTAGCCTACCCCACCTATGAGAGTATCGTCCGCCCCTCCACCCCCACCTCCCTCCATTTCCCGGACCACACCCCGAATCTCCCCGAGGAGGTGAGAGGAGTCGCCCCGCCCCCCGGGACTCCCCGGAGGGGACACCCCTCTTAATCCCAATTGGAAATTTAGTACTATTCCCCACCCGGGTGGGGGATTCACCTTTTAAAAGGAGCGACCTTGGAAACGATTCTCTCCTTTACAATCTCAATAGTGACCCTTCTAATTGGGATAATTGGCCACGAAGTGATGCACGGGGTAGCGGCTCTGGCCTTCCGGGACCCCACCCCCCGATTGGCCGGCCGAATTACTCTAAACCCCCTCTCCCATATCGATACGGTTGGGTCAATTCTAATCCCCGGGGGGCTCTGGCTCCTCCAAAAATTGGCTGGGGTCTCCCACCCAATCCTATTTGGGTGGGCAAAACCGGTCCCGGTAAATATTGCCACTATTCTCCAAAACGGAGGGTATTGGGGAGGATTGGTTGTCTCCAGTGCCGGGATTCTCTACAATTTTGGAGTCGCTATCCTCTCAATCCTTCTCCTCCTTCAGACCGACCCTCACTCCCTCTGGGCCTTTTTTTTAATCCAATTGGCCCTAGTAAATCTGGTCCTCTTCTACTTTAATTTGCTCCCAATCCCCCCAATTGATGGGGGGCGGATTTTGGGATATCTCTTCCGATTACTAGGGCTCTACCGGTGGGCCCAGAAGTTGGACCAGTTGGAAAGGTATGGAATAGCAATAATTATGTTGATTATTCTACTCCCCCCTGTCTCCCAGCTATTGGGGGAGGTTGTAACTGGAACCTTTTACTGGCTCCTCCGCCTCTTCTACTACCTGTGAACGGGAGAAATGGTATTATTTCTGGCCAATCGGAGGAGATAGGAAACTTTTTGGAAGGAGGAGAGAGTGGATTACTATCAACTGCTGGGTGTAGACCGGACCGCTTCCAAGGAGGAGATTAAACGGGCGTACCGGAAATTGGCCCGGAAATACCACCCAGATGTCTGCAAAAATCCAGAGTGTGAAGAGAAATTTAAAGAGATAAATGAGGCGTACCAAACTCTAATCGACGATGAAAAGAGGCGACTCTACGACCTCTACGGAAAAGAGGGGGTTCAGCAAGGGGGAGGAGGGGGAATAAATCCAGAGGAGTTTTTTAGCACCTTTTTCGAGGATCTTTTTGGGGTTGGTCCAAAGAGGGGAAACCCCCTCCCTTACGATTTGGATAAAGTGATAGAAGTGACATTGGAGTTTGAGGAGGCCCTCTACGGAATTTCAAAAGAGGTGGAGATTACCTATTTTAAGCCCTGTCCAGTCTGCCACGGAACCGGGGCTGAAAAAATGGAACCCTGCCCCACCTGTAACGGGACCGGTAGAGTTGTATTCCATCAAGGGTTTCTCCATATGGCCCAAACCTGTCCCACCTGTGGTGGGAGCGGGTTTAAAGTGGTTAAAAAGTGCGAGAAGTGTAAAGGGAGGGGGTATTTGGTTGAAACGGAGAAGGTGAAACTGGATATTCCCGCCGGGGTGGATACCGGGACCCGGCTCCGGTTAAAGGGTCACGGAAATCAGGGGCTCACTGGGGAGAGGGGGGACCTCTATTTAATTTTCCGAACTAAACCCTCTAAACTGTTCCGCCGGGAGGGGGAGAACCTTTTTCTGGAGTTGCCCCTCTTTTTTACAAAAGCCCTACTGGGGGGGCCGGTAAAAATCCCAACCCCTTACGGGGAGCGGGAGGTGGTTTTAAAAGAGTTTACCCGAGATCGGGAACAGATTCTCCTAAAAGGGGCAGGGGTTCCCAACCCGTTAACTGGCCGGAAAGGGGATTTAATAGCTGTTGTAAAGATTCTCTACCCTAAAAAGTTGACCTCCGAACAGCGGGAGTTACTGGAAAGACTCCACACCTCCTTTGGGGAGGAGGCGACCCCCCACACCTCCCTATTGGATGAAATTGGGGAGAAATTGAAAAGTTTCTGGGAAAAGTTGAAACGGAAGGGGGGATAGGTGCGGGTTGTAGAGTTGGAGCAGTTGGAAGGTAAGGCCCCAATTGAGACCTCCTTCCGGCCCCGGTCAATCGAAGAGTATATTGGCCAACGGCGGATAGTGGAAAATTTAAAAATTTTTATTGAAGCGGCCCGACGCCGGGGGGAGCCGTTGGACCATCTCCTCTTATCGGGGCCCCCGGGATTGGGAAAAACTACACTGGCCCAAATCGTGGCAACGGAAATGGGGGGGGAGTTGAAAAGTATTGGGGCCCCAATGTTAGAGAAAGGGGGGGATTTGGCTGCAATTTTAACAACCCTTCAACACGGGGATATCCTCTTTATCGATGAAATTCACCGGTTAAAGGCCAATATTGAGGAGCTTCTCTACTCGGCAATGGAGGATTTTAAACTGGAAGTGATTGTAGGGAGCGGGGCAGGGGCCAAAACCCTCCAACTCAAGCTACCAAAGTTTACATTAGTTGGGGCGACTACCAGAAGTGGGATGATTAGCAACCCCCTCCGGAATCGGTTTGGAATCCAGTTTCGATTAAATTTTTATAAAGTAGAGGAGTTGGAAGAGATTTTAAAGAGGGGGGCCCAAAAGTTGGGAGTGGAGTTGACCCCAGAAGGGGCCCACCAAATTGCCCGGCGGTCAAGGGGGACTCCCCGGGTAGCCCTCCGGCTTCTACGGCGATTACGGGATTTTGCTGAGGTGGAAGGGGAAGGGATGTTAACTGTTGAAATTGTGGAGAGGGGGTTGGAGGGGTTGGGAATTAACCGGGAGGGGCTGGAGGAGTTGGATCTTCGGTTTTTGGAGATTTTGGAGAGGAGTCGGGGAGCGGTGGGGATTGGGACATTGGCAGCAATTTTGGGGGAAGAGGTTGGAACTTTGGAAGAGGTGGTAGAGCCGTATCTGTTGGCGGAGGGGTATATTCAAAAAACCCCAAAGGGGCGGATTATTACCGAAAAAGGTCGAAAGATTTTAAACCAGCAACGGAAAATCTCCCCTTTTTTTAATTGATGGGGAGAGTTGCTGGAGAGGGGTTCAGCTCTCCATTCCTGAAGCAATTTTTGGAAAAAAGTGATTGGGGATTTGGGGGACATAAATTCCGGGGAATGAAAAAAAGTAGTTAGGGAGGACTAAAGGGATTGGAAAGAGCTCTAGAGATATCTCAAAAAATAGCCGGTAAAATAGAAGGGCCGACTCCAATTTCCAATTTGGGTGAGGAAACTCTAGAGATGAACCCCCCTTTTTGGGGGAAACTAAATCTTTTTAGCAAATCCCGCCGAAACCATCGCCTTTTTAGCAAATCCCGCCGAAACCATCGCCTTTTAAGACGGTGATGAAAGGCGGATAAAAAAATTCTCGGAAATTTAATTTCCATTTGAATTTTTTTATAAATTTTGTTAAAATTGTTTTAATAGCGATAACCAAGTTAAGCCGATAAAAAGTAGGGCTGGAGCAGTCCGAATTAATGCCTGTGAATGCCTGTGGAGGTAGCTCTGGCGGGGTCTGTTTATACAGACTAGTCATCTACCTGTGAAGCAGGAAGCCCCACCTTTTAAGGCGGGGTAGCTCACAGAATTACTTTCCCCCTCAAAAAATTTCACCAACCGGAAAAGGGATAGGAGATACCCAATTTTTATAGGGAAAGAGCCCCTCTTCTACTCTTAGTTTTTAGGGGTGTCCCCCTCTTTTTCCACTGGATGCAGTTCCTCTTTTTTCCCATTTTTGGAGCCACATTTTTGCTGAAGCTCTATTTTCATCTCCCTATTTTTCAAACACCCAATGTAGCAAATTTTTCCAAGCCCCCGGGCGACTTTTTGCCGGTCCTCTTTATTTTGGATTGGCAATTTCTGTTGCAGATACTCCTCCAACCCGTAAGCAAATTTTAAACACTTCAATTTATCCCCGGCAAATCCCTCCCGTTCCCCTTGCTCTCTACATTGATTATAGACTTTCAACAAAAAACAGGCTCCACTCTTATCTATCCCCTTTTTTTCCCCTCTTTGAGATGCACCACCCCCCTCTTCTCCAGTCCCAAAAGCCAAGAGAGCCCCCACAATTAGTCCAATTCCAACTTTTGAAAGCTTCAATTAGTACTCCTTTTTGAAAAATTATACCCCAATTGCTATTATTCCTCAACCGATTAGATAAAAGGAGCCGGTTTGAAGGTGGGTTTTAAATTGGAAGAGAAGGGGCTCAACAGTTTGAAAAAAGAGCTTTCAATTCTAATTTTAATATTTGGGCTTAACCTCTTCTTAACCCTCAATTTAACCCCCCTTTTCGACTTGGATGAGGGGGCCTTCTCAGAGGCAACGAGAGAGATGCTCCTGCGGGGGGATTTTATTACCACCTATTTAGAGGGGCACCTCCGGTTTGATAAGCCAATTTTGATTTACTGGCTTCAAGCCCTTTTAGTCTCAATTTTTGGGCCGGAGAGTTGGGCCTTCCGACTTCCGTCTGCAATTGCAACGACCCTATGGGGATTGACTATTTATCTGTTCACAACTGCCCAGTGGGGCCGGAAAAGGGGATTTTGGGCCACTTTTATTTTTATTACCTCCCTCCAAATTGGGTTAATCGGAAAAGCGGCAATTGCCGATGCCCTTTTAAACCTTTGGCTAGCAGTTGCCGGCTTTTCCCTCTTCCTCTACCTGGAAACCCGCCGGGAGAGGTGGCTTCTCTTTACATTTACCGGGATTGGGGCCGGTTTTTTAACAAAAGGTCCGGTGGCAATTTTAATCCCGTTGGCCACATTTTTCCTCTGGACACTGAAGAGCCGGGAGTGGTCCTTTTTCTGGAGGTCCATTTTTAACTGGAAAGGGATTCTCCTCTTCTCAATTATCGCTCTCCCGTGGTATATCGCCGAATATCTGGCCCAACGGTGGAATTTTATTGTCGGCTTCTTTTTAAAACACAATCTCCAGCGGTTTGAAACTTCCTTTGAGTCCCACGCTGGCTCAATTTTTTACTACATTCCGGTGGTACTGGTGGGGCTCCTCCCTTGGACAACCCTCCTCCTCCGGTATTTGTGGAATTTAAAAACCCATTTAACGACCCGATTTGGGCTCTTTGCAACCCTCTGGTTCAGTTTTGTATTCTTTTTCTTCTCCCTCTCTGGAACCAAACTCCCCCACTACTTAATTTATGGGTACACCCCCCTTTTCCCACTTCTAGCGCTGGAGTTGGAGAGGTGTAAATCGGAGTTTCTCCTCTCCCTTCCGATGCTTCTCTTTTTAACTCTCCTCTTCTTCCTCCCATTTGTAGCCCGGGCCCTCCTTCCAACCCTTCAGGACCAGTGGGTAAAAGTAGCAATTTTAACCCTTCTTCCCTATTTCAACTCCCTCTACTTTGGGGTGATTGGAGGGTTAATTGGAGTTACTCTCCTCCCAATTGGGCTTCACCGGAAGGGGATTTTGCTGGGGGTGGCATCGGTGGTGGTTTTAAATTACATCCTCTGGATTTATGCCCACTTTATCCAGTTCCCAATCCGGGATGTGGCCCACTATTTAAAAAGGCACCAGATTACCCAATTGGTAAGTTGGCGGTTGAATACCCCCTCTCTTTCGGTCTACAGTGGAATAATTTACCAACGGCGGGATCCCCAACCGGGGGATATCCTATTGACAAAAGTGACTGAGCTCAAGAATTTACCGGGCTTTAAACCTCTCTTGTTGAAGGGTGGGGTGGCTTTAGTTGAAGTAACCGGGAAAAAAAGGGAAACACCGTTCCACTACCGGAAGGACCGCCGTGAGTAAAGAGCGGGTTTTAATTGTGGGGGGGGGACCGGCTGGAGCTACCACTGCCCGTTTTTTAGCCCGGTATCCCCAGTTTGATGTGACATTAATTCAACTCCGGTGGGATTTTACAAAACCCTGTGGAGGAGGGGTGAAAAGTCGACTTTTCTCCCAATTTCAAATTCCCACCAGCCCAATTCTCCAGTACCCTTCTCACTTTTTAATCCGGTATCAACAGCAGGAGTTCCGGGTTCCCTTAAATGGGGAGTTGGCGTTAATTGACCGGTATCGGTTTGACCTCCAACTCCGGCGGTTGGCAGAGGAAGCGGGGGTCAAAATTGTCGAAGGGCGGGTTAAAAAAGGGGGAAAGAGCGGGGAGTTTTATTGGGTGGAGGTGGTCCACAACAATCTCCGGCAGAGTTTTGTTGGGGATATTTTAATTGGGGCTGATGGGGTCAACTCCACAATCCGGAAACTCTTTCTCCGGGAGAGGGTTCCGGCAATTACCACTTTTTATGGAATCTCTACAAAGCGGGTGGAGGCCCCCACTTTCTATTTTGATGAAGAGGTGGCGGGCCCCTACTACAGTTGGGCTTTTCCAATTCCAGCGGGAACCCACATTGGTGCCCCTTCAAGGGCTGACTTTGAGCGATTGGTGGAGGAGTACTTCTCCCCCTACCACCTTCCGTTGAAAGGGTATAATATTCCGATTTGGAAACCGGAGATTCCAATAAAGGTGGGGAATCTCTACTTTGTTGGAGATGCGGCGGCCCAAGTGATGCCGGGGGTTTTTGAGGGAATTTATTACAGTGTCGCCAGTGGGGCCCTGTTGGCAAAGGCGTTGGGGGAGGGGTTGGACTATCCAACCCTCTGGAGACAGCGGTTTGGATTGGAGTTTCGGTTTATGAAACTGCTGGAAAAGGGGTTGGGTTCCCCTTTCCGGGGGTGGTTGGTGAAGTTGTGGAGATGGAAATTCGTCCAGCGATTGGCACTGAAAATTTGGCGGTAAATTCCAGAA
>JBDONQ010000043.1:0-5359 GCA_039831255.1 Campylobacterales bacterium | reverse complement strand
CTCTCAAACCCGGTGGCGACCAGTGTGATTTTCACCTCATCCACATCCAACTCATTATTGGTAGTTGTCCCGAAGATAATATCCGCCTCCGGGTCGACCCGACTGTAGATCAACTCCATACTTTCGGAAATTGCGGTCAACGGGTAGTCGGAGTGGATTGTAAAGTGGACCAGTACCCCCATCGCCCCATCGATGGAGATATCATCCATCAATGGAGAGTTAATTGCGGTCTCAATTGCCGCAGCGGCGGAGCTCTCCCCTTTTGCCTCCCCTACCCCCATTAATGCCAACCCTTTGTAGGACATTACAGTCTTCAAGTCGTTAAAGTCCACATTTATATCATTTGGGCCGTAAGTGATTACCATATTGGAAATTCCAGTTACCGCCCTGTAGAGGACCTCATCTACTAAGGAGAAGGCCTCCCGCATTCCTACTTTCCGATCGATAATTTTTAAAATTTTGTCATTGGGAATTACAACAATTGAATCGGCGGCATTTTTTAAATTTTCAATCCCTTGGAGGGCCAGCCGGAGTCGTTTCGCCCCCTCAAACATAAAGGGTTTTGTTACAACCCCTACCGCCAATGCCCCCACCTCCTTTGCCGCTTTTGCAACAATTGGGGAGGCCCCTGTTCCCGTTCCTCCCCCCATTCCGGCGGAGATGAAGACCAAATCTGCTCCATTCAACGCCTCTTTAATCTCGTCGTAACTCTCCTCCGCCGCCTTTGCCCCCAAATCGGGCCTCATCCCGGCCCCCAACCCTTTTGTCACCTTTTTCCCCAACTGAATTTTTTTATCTGCTTTACAACTCTCCAAAGCCTGTTTATCCGTATTGGCAGCGATTAATTCAACCCCTTTTATCCCTTTATTGGCGACATAATTAATCATATTATTTCCCCCACCCCCCACTCCAATTACTTTAATATTTGGCCCTACCAACTCCTCCCGTTCCGGAGTAATTTCATAAAGTCTCTCCATCTGTCACCCTTTCAAAATAAGTTATTTAAGATATTTAATATTTTCTGCCACCACCCTTCCGGCCGATTTCGATTCTTCTCCAAACTTCTAAAATCTACAACTTTCTGTTCCCCTTTTAACCCATTCCCCAATTGAGCCGAATTTTTCCGGCGGGGCTGGGGTTCCTGGGGCTCCTCTGGCACCTGCATTGAGACGGGGGAGAGGGGGGAGTGTTTTCCCCTAAATCTCCCATCGTAATCCACTTCGTAGAGTATTTCCCGGCCTACCCCGTAAATCATCGCCCCAATTGCCGATGAAAGTTCACTCTCCTCCCGGTCCCCAGTAAAATTTTGGAGGGAAGCCCCATATCCAATTTTAACTATCTGTTTTGGAAAGAAGAGTTTGGCTATTTTATCAATTGAATAGAATTTTGCAAACCCTCCGGTCAACCCAATCACTGAAATCTCTTTTTTAAATTGGGTTTGGGCCAACATTTTCCGGTAGATTAAAAACATCTCTTTTGTCCGGACCACTACAGCTTGGGCCAATAGTCGGACAGAAACCTCTTGGGTCTCCGGGGGAATTGAGTTAGTCGGAACTTTAATTATAGTATACCGGAGAAGTTGATGGAACCCCCGTTTAATCTTTTCCGCCTCTTTCAATGGGATTGCCGCTACCTCAGCGATATCCCGGGTAATATGGTGGCTTCCAACCCCTTTTGTCGAGAGCCAAACTAAATTTTTATTGTAGAAGACGCCGATATCGGAAGTGGTGTGGCCTACATCCAAAACAGCCCCCCCCTGTTCCCGCTCCTCTTCGGTTAAAACAGCCAATCCGCTGGCAAAGGGGGAGATTACAATCCCGTTGACTGAAATCCCCGCTTGTTTAAAAACCCGGAGAATATTCTCTAACCCGCTCTTCTCAATTAAAACGATGTGGACATCCACCTCCAGCCGGTTTCCCCCCATTCCAATTGGATCGTAAATTCCAGTCATATTGTCCACTTGGAACCGGTATGGAATAGCGTGGAGAATTTGACTCTCTTGGGGAATTCTGGCGTTGTAGACCGCATTTTTAATTGCCCGATTTATCTCCCGGAGTTGAATCTCCCGCTCCGGCAGATTTACAATCCCCCGGCTGTAGATGGACCTCCCATACATTCCAGAAATTGAGACATAAGCCAATTCCGGCTCAATTCCAGCCACCCGTTTCGCTTTTGTGTAGGCCTCCTTTACTCCCCGAATCACCTCCTCCAAATTGGTGATAATCCCCTTCTTTACCCCTTTTGTAGGAGCAATCCCCGACCCTCCGAAGGAGATGGAGTGGCCATCATACTCTCCAATTACCACCTTTACCGAGGAGCTTCCGATATCGATACCCATAATCGCTCTCAACGGCAATCCTTTTTCACTGCTTCAAGTAGGAGGTGGAGGGGTAGAGCTGGGTCAACTGGTTGAAGAGATCATTTATCAACTCATGATTTATCATTTCGGCAGATAACCTTTGAACTTTTTCCCGGTTTTGTTCAAACTCGTCCTCTTTTATCAATCTTTGGGCTACAATCCGGTAGAGGAGGAGTTTATTTCGAAAAATTAGGTATCCTTTCCCTTTCCAATTGGAGAAGAGGTGGAGGAGAAATTGTCGGGCTTCATCGGTATTTAACCCGGTTAAATCGGCAATTTGCTCTTCGTCAAACTGGGTTACAAAAGGAGTCTCCACCCCGGTAAATTCCCCCCCCAACTCCCTCTCCCCCAACTCCTTCAATTTTTCAGTCCCTTTCTGCTGTTGAACTAATTTAACGACCTCTTCCCTCACCTCTTCTATCGGTTTTGGGTGGGGGGATATCTGCTCCACCAATTTTCCTACTAAAAATCTCCCCCCTACCCGGATTGGTTTCATATGTCCCCTCTTAACCAGTTGCTCTATCCCCTCCTTTGGAATATTAGATTGATTTAATTTAACCTCAATTAACTCCCCATGAATTTTACCCTTTTTTAAGTTTAAATACTTTTTAAAAGCCTTCCGTTTTACCTTCTCGGCCAAATAATCCAGCTTTACCCTCCCTTTCACCTCTTCAAATGGGGCTACTTCTCCGTTGGGTTGGAGATAATTCTGGGGGTGGTCGTTGTAAAATTTTTGCAACTCTTCGTCTGACACTTCCCCCTCAATTGGAATATTCACTACCTCTATTTTCAGTTTTGGCTCTGTTAAAAATTGCTGTTTGTGGCTATTGTAGTATTTCTGAATCTCCTCTTCTGAAACGTGAATTGAGGAGAGATTTACCTCCTCTACTTTTAATTGGAGTTTGTCAGCTTGGTAGAGGGAAGCCCCGTAAGCTTCAATAGAGAGGGGGGAGGGGTCTATCCTCAAAAAAGAGAGGAGTTTCCGGACAATTAACCGATGTTTCAACAGCTCTTCGTAATCTTTCTTTAACATTCCTATCCGCTGAAGGTAGCGGTTATAAAACTCCTCCCTTTTAAACTCCTGTTTTAAAACTTGGGCCACCTCCTCTGGGGTCACTTCCAACCCTAATTGCCGGGCCAATTCCCGGAAATACCCTTCTTTTATAGCCTGATTTAACGCAGCCCGTTTCAGTCCCATCTGCTCCGCTTTCTGATCATCCAATCCCCCTCCAATTTGTTGATTTACCAAATTGAAGAGTTGATTGTAGATTTGATTTACATCGGCCAACCTGATCTCTATCTCCCCTATTTCTGCAATAGTATCTGCTTTCTTTCCAAAGGAGAGGCTACCCCACCCGACAGCCCCAGCTAAAATAAATGAGATAGTAGCAATCCAAATTGTAATAATAAGCCACCTTTTGTGGTGATGCATCCACTCAATCATCCGGGACCTTTGGGCTGATTTTTCGCTATTATATAGAAAAAAAGGGTAAAAATGAATAATCGGGAGTTGATAGAACGGGACTTGACTGTTAACTGGCATCCCTGCACCCAGATGAAAGATCACCAGTTACTCCCATTAATTCCAATTAAAGAGGGGGAAGGGGTTTACCTTTACGACTTTGATGGAAATAGATATCTGGACGCAATTAGCAGTTGGTGGGTAAATCTATTTGGCCATCGGAACCCCTATATTAATCAAAAAATTAAAGAGCAGTTGGAAAGGTTGGAACATGTAATTTTTGCCGGCTTCACCCATGAAGGGGCAGTCCGGCTAGGGGAGCGGATTACCCGGCTCACCGGATTGGATAAAGTCTTTTACGGGGACAACGGAAGCTCGGCTGTGGAGATTTCCCTAAAAATGAGCTTCCACTACTGGAAAAATAGGGGGGAGATTCGGCCAATCTTCTTCTCGTTGGAGAATTCCTACCACGGGGAGACAATTGGGGCACTGAGTGTTGGAGATTTGGGGCTTTACAAAGAGACCTATCGGGAGTTACTCTTTCAAAATATCCCCCTCCCAATCCCAAAGGACCAATCGGAGTCGGAAGCCCGCCGGGCATTGGAACGGGCTGAGTTCTATTTTAAAGCCCACCGGGGGGAGGTGAGTGCACTAATAATTGAACCGTTGGTCCAGTGTGCTGGGTTTATGAAAATGCACTCCCCCCTATTTGTGAAAGGATTGCGGGAGTTGTGTGACCGGTACAATGTCCATTTAATTTTAGATGAGATTGCGGTAGGGTTTGGACGGACTGGAACCCTTTTTGCGTTTGAACAGGCTGGAATTTTACCCGACTTCCTCTGCCTCTCAAAAGGGTTAACCGGGGGGTATCTCCCGTTGAGTCTGGTGGTTACCACCGATGAAATCTATCGGGCCTTTTATTGCGACTACACCGAATTTAAAGCCTTCCTCCACTCCCACTCCTACACCGGAAATCCATTGGCAGTGGCCGCCGCCAATGCTACACTGGATATCTTCGAAAATAACCCAATTTTGGAGCGGAATCGGCAGAAAAGCCAATACATTTGGGAGCAGTTGGAGCAGTTCCGGGAGTTGCCCAATGTAAAAGAGGTTCGGCAGACTGGAATGATTGGGGCCGTGGAGATGATCGATTATCCAGTTCAAGAGCGGAGGGGATTGGTGGTCTATCAATACGGATTGGAAAAGGGGGTCCTGTTGAGACCTCTGGGGAATGTAATTTACTTTATGCCCCCGTACACAATCTCGTTGTCGGAGATAGATTTAATGATGGAAGTAGCTTACAATGGAATTAAATTGGCCGGGGAGAAGAAGTGGGGAGGATAAAGGGAGAATTCCTTTAATCAAGTTATCGAAGAATTGTTGCTCTAAATGAAGGAGAGGAATCTGGGATTGGGTTAGCAACTGTGACCTGCTCTCTCTAAACTTTGAGAAGTTATAAAGGGAGTTTTTCTGTTTATTGGTAGATAACTGGCTAACCTAAGATTAACCCCCTCAAAGCTACTACAGAAGCCTAACTT
>JBDONQ010000085.1:0-5393 GCA_039831255.1 Campylobacterales bacterium | reverse complement strand
ATCTTCCTTCTCTAGATTTCCAATTCTCTCAATTCTATTAAAATTTTGCCCTCTTCCCTTCCAATTGCCCCCTCCCCGTCCCGATAGCTTCTGTCACTTTCCATCAACTTCTACTAATTTTTGTCCATTTCCGATAACCTTCCCCAATTTCCACCCACTTTTTCCAGTTTCCCCCGGCTTCCCATAACTTTTGCCCACCTTTCCTAATCTTAGCCATTTCCCCTTTTCTTCGTTAAATCCCACTCACTTCAACTACCTCTACTCTCTTCTCCCCTCTCTATTGATAAAAAACCTTACTCTATTAATAAGTCCCCCGATTAAATCCCGAAGGAGTATTTTAAAAGTTCGTCCAATTGGTCCTCATACCCGTGGGGGACATTCATAACTTTCAATTCCGGGTGAATTTTCTCCCGGAGGGCTTTTTCAATCCCATATTTTAGGGTAGCCCCGGCGGAGGCGCACCCGACACACCCCCCCTGCAACTGGACAAACACAATTGGTTTTCGGACATCTATCAATTTTACATCCCCCCCATCCATCTGGAGCATTGGTCGCACCTCATCCAAAACAGTTGCGATTGCTTCTTTCAGCTCCTCGTTGGAGAAGGGAATTTCAATTTCTCCCATCTCTACCCCTCTACAAATTCAATAATACAGAGTTCAGCCCCATCTCCCCGCCGGAACCGGGTTTTAATAATCCGGGTGTACCCCCCATTCCGGTCCCTGTATTTTGGAGCAATCTCCTCAATCAATTTTTTAGTATTTCTCTTTGCCCGCTGATTGGACCCCAATTTGGAGTAGATATACCGATGGGTATTAAAATCTGGATTCTTTTTTGCCCGGGTAACTAACTTTTCAATATACCGCCGGAGCTCTTTCGCCTTTGGAACAGTTGTCTCAATCCGCCCATGCTCAATTAAATCGCAAGAGAGGTTCCGGAGAAGGGCCCTCCGGTGCTCGCTATCCCTCCCCAATTTCCGGTATCCGTGCCGATGTCTCATCTCAACTTCTCCTTTAATTCGGAAATTTTCCGTTCAATTGCATTTTTAATCTCAATTGGAAAAGGTTTGTCGACCGGGAACCCAATCTCTTTCATCTTTTCGACAATCTCTTCAAAAGACTTTTGTCCTAAATTTTTAATATTCATTATCCGTTCCCGGCCCATTAAAACCAACTCCCCAATAAATCGGATTCCAGCCCGGTCCAGTGAATTAAAACTCCGACTTCGGAGGTTCATTTTATCGATAGTTTCAAATAGGATATCAAACTCAGGCCCCAACTCCACTTCTTGCTGGGCCCCAATACCGACCCCAAACTCTTTTCCAAATACAATAAAATGGTTTAAATAGTTTTCCAACGCCTCTTTGAAGAGGTCGTAAGGTCTCCGTTGCCCGTCGGTTTCAACTTTAAAAATCACCTTCTCAAAGGAGGGATCATCTTCAATTAGCAAATTTTCAATTTGATATTGGACATTCCGGACCGGGGAGAAGTAGCCATCGATACCAATAAACCCTTCCGGTAAATCGTCCCGGAAGTTTTCCACCGGTACAAATCCCATCCCTTTTTTCAGTAGAATTGAGAAATTTAAGACCGCCTCATCGTTGAGGGTTGCAATATATTCGTCGGGGTTTACAACTTCTACCAACTCATTCTCCAGATGTCTCCCCTCCAATGTCATCGGTCCTTCAAAGGAGTAGGAGACAATTAACTCTTTTTTCTCCGGTTCTCTAAATTTAAACCGGACCCCTTTTAAATTGATAATAAAGTTCGCCACATCTTCCAACATCCCCTTAATTGAGTCAAACTCGTGGCGAACCCCTTCAATTCTAATTCCAACTGGTGCATACCCGACACTGGAGGCAATAATTGTCCGCCGGAGGGGGTGGGCTACAGTAACCCCAAACCCCGCCTCCAACGGAGAGAACTCCAGCACCAGCCGGGTGTCGGTATTTTCTTTAATCTCCAACTGCTCCGGCAACTGGAGTTGGCTCTTAATTTTATTCATTTTTTAGCCCCTATTATTTAGAGTAGAGCTCAACCACCAACCGCTCATCTACTGGGAGATTTACCTCCTCCCTATCGGGAATCCGTTGGAAAATTCCAACCAACTTCTCCCGGTCCACATCCACCCAAGGAACTAACCCTGTAGATCGACTCAACTCTACAGATTGGAGAATTTGAGGATTCTGTTTGGATTTCTCCCGGACTTCAATTCGATCCCCCGGTTTTACCAGATAAGAGGGGATATTTACCCTTTTTCCATTTACTAAAATGTGGCCGTGGGTTACCAATTGCCGGGCAAACCGCCGGGTAGATGCAAACCCCATCCGATAGACCACATTGTCCAACCGCCGTTCCAGCAGTTTAATTAAGTTTTCCCCGGTTGACCCTTCTTGTCGGTTGGCTTCTTTAAAAAACCGTCGAAATTGTCGTTCCAATACTCCATAGTAGTGTTTCATTTTTTGCTTTTCCCGGAGTTGGAGCCCATATTCAGTAATCTTTGTCCGCCGTTGGCCATGTTGCCCCGGGGCGTAAGGTCTCCGGTTTAGGGCACTCTTCCCTTTTAACCGCCGTTCCCCTTTCAGTTCCAAATCTACTCCCAACCGCCGTTCAATTCTTTCAACTGGACCGATATATCTCGCCATTGTTACACCCTTCTTCTTTTTCTTGGTCTACACCCGTTGTGGGGGAGAGGGGTAATATCTTTCATCCAGAGAACTCGAATTCCTTCGGTGGCCCCGACAGTTTTAATTGCAGTCTCCCGGCCCCCTCCAGGTCCTTGCACTTTAATCCCTACCTCTTTAATCCCATACTCTTTCGCCTTTTTCATTGCATCTTCCACAGCCTGTTGGGCCGCATACGGGGTGGATTTTTTGCTCCCTTTGAACCCCAGTGCCCCTGCACTGCTCCAGCAGAGAACATTCCCCATTTCATCAGTTACAGTAATTACAGTGTTATTAAAAGTGGCAGTGATATAAACTACCCCTTTTGCAACCTGTTTTTTAATTTTTTTCTTTTTGGTCAATTTTCTCTTTTTAGCCATACCCTATCCTTTTACTTTTTTACAGCCCCAACGGTTTTCCGCTTCCCTTTCCGGGTCCGGGCATTGGTTCTGGTCCGTTGTCCCCGGCTTGGGAGCCCTTTCCGGTGCCGGAGTCCCCGGTAGCACTTAATATCCATCAACTCTTTAATATTCAATTGAACCTGCTTCCGAAGCTCCCCTTCTACCACATAGTTGTTTTGAATCTCCCGGTTTAAAATAGCCACTTCCTCCTCAGTTAACTCGTAGACCCGTTTATTGGGGTCAATTCCGGTATCTTTCAAAATTTTCCGGCTTAAAGTTAACCCAATCCCGTAGATGTAAGGGAGGGCGTACTCAATTTTTTTCTTCTTTGGAAGGTCTACCCCTGCAATCCGTGCCATTGGCTATCCTTGTCGCTGTTTATGTCTTGGATTTTCGCAAATTACCCGCACAATCCCCTTCCGCTTCACAATTTTGCACTTTGGGCAAATTTTTTTCACAGATGCTCGAACTTTCATTCCACTGCTCCTTCACAAATTTCCCCCGTAGGTTACCGGTAACCAGCCCTTGCAGAGAGAGGGACTCCCTCTGCAAAGACTCCCACAGGCTTAGGGGAGCCGAATTATAACAAAAGTCTCGGAAATTTACAATTTTTTTCCAAATTGGTCTATTTGGGACGTTTCTTTTCAATCCCCAACATTTGGGGTTGAATTATCAATTGGGTGCAAACGAGGTGGGAGGGGGCCTCCAACACATCCAACACCACTTGGGCGATATCCCAAGAGTTTAAATGGCGCCCCTCTTCCCGGGCCGGGGCAAAGAAGGCCGACTGATAGAAGGAGGTGAGGGTCATATCGGGAATAATTGTGGTTACTTTTACTCCCCGGCGACGGACCTCTTCAAAGAGGGAGCGACTAAAGTGGTGGAGCCCCGCCTTTGTCGCCCCGTAGACACTTCCCAGCCGGGCCTTTTCCACTCCAGAGACAGAGCCAATATTGATAATATGCCCTTTTCGGCGGATTAACCCCGGGAGGAGAAGGCGGGTCAGGAGAAGGGGGGCCAAAAAGTTGATCGCCACCATCTCCCCAATTTGGTCCAAGCTCAAATTTTCCAAATTTCCAAAATATCCAACTCCGGCGTTGTTGATTAAGATATCCACCTCCCCCACCTCCCCGGCAACCCGCTCTATCTCCTCCCGGCGTCGGAGGTCGGCAATTACATTGGTGTAACGGGAACTCTTCCGACTCACCCCAATTACTTCATACCCTTTCCGGTGGAGAAGTTGGCAAATTGCCAATCCAATCCCCCGGCTACTCCCGGTAACTAAAACTCTCCTTCTCATCGGCCACCTCCGGACCCCGGTAGATAAATAATAAGTTTACCACTTTTTCGGTTAAACTCTGGTATAGTTTCTTTTAAAAAAAAGGGAGAGAATGGGCAGGGAAATTCCGGCTGAAACGAGGAAACTACTGATGGAGTTGGCCCAGGACCCGGAGAGTTACCGGGTGGATGAGGGAAGGCCTGACCCGATTATTTTAGCCCGGGAATCGGAAGATGACCGGTTTGGGTTAATTACAGCTCTCTTCGCCTACGGAAATGTTAAACAGATTCTCCGGTTTTTAAAAGGATTCAATTGGGAGGAGTGTTTGGCAGGGGGGCCACTGCCGGAGGGGCTTAACTACCGGTTCCAGCACCCGGAGGATGTCCGGGAGTTTTGTAAAACTATTCGGCAATTGGCCCCGGGGGAGTTAAAGGAGCTCTTTTTGGAGGGATACCGCCGGGAGGAGAATCCTATTGACGGCCTCCGGACTATTTTAACCCACCTCTACCGGTTGAACCCCTACCAGTCGGAGGGGTACAATATGTTACTGGGGCAAATCCCCCCAATAGGGGAGACAAAGCGGGTCTCCCCTTACAAGCGATGGAATATGTTTTTCCGATGGATGGTCCGGACCGGGGCTCCAGATTTGGGACGGTGGCGGGAGGTAAATCCGGCCCGACTGATAATTCCATTGGATACCCATACCCAACGGGTTGGATACCAGTTGGGATTGGTAAAACGGCGGAGTAGCGACTTGGCCACTGCAATTGAGTTAACTGAAGCTCTCCGGGAGTTGGACCCGGGGGACCCCCTAAAGTTTGAATTTATCCTCTACCGGATTGGTCAAGGGTATTTGAAGGGTAAATCCACTCCCAAATCTCCAACGGGGCGTTTAAATCGAAAACTTTAATCCCCCTTCTCTCCACCTCAGCCCGCTGGGGCTCGGAAATGGAGTTGTCCACTGCAACCCCTTCCAGAAACGGAAGATACTCCTCCTCAATCCTCCCTCTAAAAACCCCCAACCGGCGGAGAGGAAGGGTTCTAAGCCCCT
>JBDONQ010000163.1:0-1500 GCA_039831255.1 Campylobacterales bacterium | reverse complement strand
AGGGGAGAGGGGGCTAAATTTTTAAATCCTTTCCAATCCACTTCATATAGAAAGCCAGCCCAATAATTAAAAATGTGACTGCGGTCAACAGAATTGAGGCGTAAATTATCTTATCGGGGGAAATCATTGCAAATTTGAAGACCAGCATTAGTCCCTCAATTGCGAGGGCGATAATAATGCTCCCCAAAAATTTAATCATTGTTTTGTGAATTTCAAAAGGATGCTCCTCTTTCTCCCCAACCACCTCCTCCATTAGAAGGGTTTTTACCAAGTCAAAAATTGCCAGAGAGAGGGTAATTAAAATTGTCGCCTCAAAAATTTTTTTAACTTCAATCCCCTTTAAAGAGTACTTAATGAAAAGCTTTACCCCATCGGTAAATAGAAAAATTACGATAATAAAGAGGGCTCCGGCAAAAAGGGAGTAGACAATTTTATTGAATGCGATTACCGCCCGGTCCCCTCGCTCTTCGTGGAAAATTTTTAACGCCTTTTTTAGGGGTATCTCAATTACTGCCACATAGAGCAGTTTCCCTTTGGAGTCAAAAATTGGGGCTGCACCGCTGACCACCAACTCCCCATTGATTAGGCTGGGGTAGGGATCGGTTAAAATACATTTCCGCTCTTTTACCGCTTTGTAAAAGTGGGTCCGGTTGGCTTGGGACTCTTCAATGTAGGTGTGGATATCGTGGAGGGTAATTAACTCTCCAATTTGGTGCCCTTTTGGGTCCAAAATGTAGGCGACCTGCACCTCCGGCAACTCATTCACAATCCGGGTTAATCCTTCAATTACAATCTCCACCTCCAAATTGTCCAATCGATTTGGAATATTCCGTTTCAACAGATAACAGAGATAGGCCCGTAACTTTTTCCGGACCTTCTCAAACTCTTGGAGCTCTTTAATCCGCATACCTCCTCCTTTCCAATCTCTTTTTTTAATCTATTTTTAATACCGACAAAAAGGCCTCTTGGGGAATATTCACTTTTCCAATCGCTTTCATCCGTTTCTTTCCCTCCTTCTGTTTCTCCAACAATTTCCGCTTCCGGGAGATATCCCCCCCGTAACATTTGGCAGTTACATCTTTCCGAAGGGCTTTAATATTCTCCCGGGCGATAATCCGGTTCCCAATGCTAGCCTGAAGGGCCACTTCAAAGAGTTGTCTGGGGATTAGCTCTTTCATTTTTTTAATCAATTCCCGCCCCCGTTTTTCCGCTTTCTCCCGGGGGACAATAATACTCAACGCATCTACCACCTCCCCGGCAACCCGGATATCCAATTTAACCAAATCCCCTTCCCGATACCCAATTGGCTCGTAATCAAAACTGGCGTATCCCCGGGTTAAAGTTTTGAGCCGGTCGTAAAAGTCGGTTACAATTTCGTTCAACGGAATTTCATACTCCAGCAAAACCCTCTCCGGGGAAAGGTACTCCATCCGGATTTGGACCCCCCGCTTCTCATTTAAAAATGGGATTAAATTCCCCAAATACTCAGCTGGGGTCAAA
>JBDONQ010000113.1:0-1500 GCA_039831255.1 Campylobacterales bacterium | reverse complement strand
ATATCCGCTGGTCAAATAGACCCCGCAACTGGGGGATTTCTCTTTTCCAATAAAAAGTTTCGCCCCGGTTCTACGACAAAGAGCCAATGTCTCTTGGGCCCCTTCTAAAAATTGGGAAGTTTTATCGACTCCATAAATATCCACAATCCGATTTCCAATAAACCGGGCCGGGGGCCGGGGAGTCGGAAGGGCCACCTCCTCTGGACAGAATGGAATTAACTGGAAAAATTGCTCCAACTCCCCCAACACCTCAGCGGGAAGGGGTTTACTCCCCCCATCGTAACGGCAATTCCACCCCACCAGACACCCACTTATTACCGCTACAACTTTTCTACCCATTCCGACTCCCCCTCTCTTCCCTTCTTAAATTTTCCTTCCCTCCGGCAGACCCCCCCTCTGGAGTGGGCTTTCCCCCCCTCTTCCGTTGATTATGGAGTTGGATGTAGAGGTGGAGGATATCTATCGCAGCTGGGGTAATTCCACTAATTTCAGAGGCGGCGAAGAGGGTTGGGGGTCTAAACTTTTCCAATTTTTCCACCACCTCCCGGCTCAAGCCGGGAATTCCCCGGAACTGGAAATCTTTTGGAATTTTAACTCCCAACATCTCTTTCATCCGGTCAATTTGGGCCTGTTGCCGTTTAATGTAGTGGTGGTACCGGGCCTCTATCAACAACTGCTCCAATGCAATTGGGGAGAGTTCCCGAAACCGGGGCTCCAACTTTTGCAACTTTTCAATTGTGAAAGTGCTTCTCCCTGCAATTTTCCGTAACTCCATTACCGATTGAATTGGGGGCTCTTTCAACTCCTCCAACCGGCGGTTGAACCCTTTTGACGGGGTTACGAGAATCTCCTCTAACCACTTTTTCCCTTTCTCTATCTCCTCCTGAAGTCGTTGAATCCGGTCGTAAGTCTGCCGATCCAGCAACCCCAACCGGTACCCATACTCCCCGAGCCGGAAAATCGCGTTATCTTCCCTCAACAGCAACCGGTACTCACTCCGGCTGGTGAACATCCGGTACGGTTCATTGGTCCCTTTTGTAACCAAATCATCCACCAACACCCCGATGTAGGCTTGGTCCCGCCGAAGGATAAACGGTTCCTCCCCCTTTATTTGTAGGACAGCATTTATCCCCGCCACAATCCCTTGGGCCGCCGCCTCCTCATATCCGGTAGTGCCATTGATTTGGCCAGCAAAATAGAGCCCCTCTATCTCCTTTGTTTCCAATGTGTGCTTTAGTGCAGTGGGTTGGATAAAGTCATACTCAATTGCGTATCCGTATCGGACTATTTTTGCGTTCTCTAACCCGGGGATTGAGTGGATAAACTCCTCTTGTACATCCATTGGAAGGGAAGTGGAGAGCCCATTCAAATAATACTCAGTCGCCTCCCGGGTTTGGGGCTCTACAAAGACGTGGTGTCGCTCTTTATCGGGAAATTTGAAGAGTTTATCTTCAATCGACGGGCAGTATCGGGGGCCCACCCCTTCAATTTGGCCAGTGA
>JBDONQ010000222.1:0-1511 GCA_039831255.1 Campylobacterales bacterium | reverse complement strand
TGGGCTCCTCCTCCAACGGGTAGATATTGGGGGTTCCCTTTTTGAGATTTGGAGCAATTTGACCGAAGATCTCTACATTTTAGTGGCCACTCTCCTCCTCTACCGGACCAGGGGGGAAATTTTGAGGATTTTAGGCCATTTGGCGACGGGGTATTTAATTATCACCTTTGCCAGTGGATTGGAAGTAGTTAAATTTTATCTGGAGAAGGGGTGGGCCTTTTTAATGGACCGGAGTAACCGGGCCCCCTACTACTGGTGGGGGGGATTTGCCCGGCTCTCAGCCCTCTACCTCCCAATTACCGCTGGCTGGGCAGTGGTGGTTTGGCCCCGGTTGACCTCCCTCCTCCGGTGGGTTGTCGGGATTGGAATTGGGTTGGGATTCCTATTAATGCTCCTCTACCGCTCCTCTGGTCCAATTGTATTGACTTCCGGGGGGTTGCTCCTCCTCCTTCTACTCCGGTTAAATCCGAAAAAAGGGTGGTTTTTAGTTGGATTAATTGGGCTGGTGGGGGGGGCTTTCCTGTTTGACCGGACAATTGGGGAGAGGAAAATTTTTAATCCCCGGGAGTATGACCTATTCCACAATCAGTGGAGTTTTAACGGCCGGGGGGGGCAATGGAAGGGGTTTTTGGAAATGTTGGACACCCCGAAAAAGGTTCTCTTCGGATATGGGTATGGTTGGAAAAAGTTTGGAGAAATTGGGGCCCTCCACTACCGGGAGAGGTTTAAAAGGGAGGGGAATTGGAACGGATACCGCTTTTTCTGCTGTTACGGGAGTGCCAACCCCCACAATGGCTATTTGGAGGTGTTAATTGAAAGTGGAATTGTGGGGGAGGTACTCTTTCTGTTCCTGTTGGGGTATGGGTTTAAATTGGGTTGGGAAGGAGGGGAGATTGGCCAAAATGTGGGGCTCCCCTTTCTCCTCTCTTACACCCTCAACTCCATTTTAAATGGGTATTGGGAGGGGAATGGTGGAAAGCTCCTCTTTTTAATAATCTCCCTCCTCTTTTTAAGTCGCCATCTAAGTCACCCGCTGGCGGAGAGAACCGAAAAGAGGGAGAGGGGGGGATAAAGGGGTTGCAATCCCTTTTTCAATTTGTTAAAATTCTATCCGGAATGCGGTGGTGGCGGAATTGGTAGACGCGCAAGATTGAGGGTCTTGTGGGCGATTAAGCCCGTGGGGGTTCGACTCCCCCCCACCGCACCATTGAAAATCTCTGTTACTTAAAGCTCAGATTTTTTTCATTTAAAACATCCCAATCTCTTAAAACTCCCTAAATTCTGACAGGGAAGGGTTAAATTTTTTCATTTTTTAGCATTAGTAATTTTTTCGTCTAATTTTGCTACTTTTTTAGCCCATTTTTTAAAATTGTTACTCCCTTTCTCTTTTCTTGATAATCTTCTTTGCCATCGTTTTAATCTCCTTTCAAGTTTTTTGAAATATTTTGGATTTTTCACAGCTTGGTTATCGCTTGTAATAATAAAATCTGTTAAGCCCATATCTATTGCTA
>JBDONQ010000027.1:0-5440 GCA_039831255.1 Campylobacterales bacterium | reverse complement strand
CTGAAGTGGAGCGAAAACTCCAAGAATATAGGGAAGAGATGGAAGATTTGAAGGTTTTAGTGGAGAAGATGAAGAAGGTGGAGGCTTTACAACCTTTAGTTTCAGAGTTGGAATTGAATCGGGAGGGGGGGATAGTCAGATTGGCCCGGTACACCGGCACCCCCCAAACATTCCTAAAACTGGTACTCCCCTATCTCCAGCGGTACAAAGAGGAGATTCCAATTCCGGTAACCCCGGTGGAGTTGGAGTTTTACCGGGAAGCCAATAACTATTTCCAACAGAAAGGGGAAGAACCCCCATTCAATTTAGACTCCCTCGGGGAGCGGGAGTTTAACCGGTTTAAACATCAAGGAATTAAAGGGAGTCGTCACCCCTCCCAAATTGAAGAGCCCCTCCAAATTTTAATCCCTTCCAACTTAGTTAATCTCTTCTCATTGGTGAAGGAGAAATAGGGGTTAAAGGGGATTTTCCAGAGTAAGGGCGGAGGGGATTGGGAGGTGATAGATTGAAAAAAAGGGGGGCTGGAAAGGGAGGGTTCAAAAAAAGAGGGTTCAAAGAAAGGAGAGAAGTGAGGATTTACCAGATTGAACCGGCAGTCCGGGTTTTGGGACCGGGGGTTAGGTTTGGGCTCTGGCTTCAAGGGTGCCAATTTAGATGCCCCGGCTGTTTAGCCCCCAATAGCTGGGATTTAAAAGGGGGGAGAGAGATTGGGGTGGAAGAGGTGGCCCGGCAAATTTTGAAGGCTCCCAAAATAACTGGAATTACAATCTCCGGGGGAGAACCCCTCCTCCAGCGGAGGGAGTTGGAGGAACTGTTGGAGATTGTCCTCTCCAGTCGACCCGATTTAAATACAATTCTCTACACAGGTTACCGGTGGGAGGAGTTGCTCCAGCTCTCCGGAATTGCCCCCCTCCTCCGGTGGATAGATTTAATAATCGATGGGGAGTATCGGCGGGAATTGAATCGGGGGACCCCTTTCCGGGGGTCTGAAAATCAGCGATTTATTCCTCTTTCCGTTACTGGGGCACAACTCCTCCACCAAATGGGGCTCCTCTCCACCCCCCACCCCCCCCGGGAGGTGGAGCTTTTCTTCCGGGGGAAAGAGCTTTTTATCGCCGGAATTCCCCCGGTGGGGTTTCAACTACCATCCGGCGGAAGGTCGGCCCCGGAGGGGCACCTAAACTTAGAGAAGAAAGGAGGGTAGATGAGTGGGAGAAAAAGGGTAGAGGTTTTGAGTGTACTGGAACAGGGGGAGAGGATTGCCCGGGAGATTATCGAAGAGGAAAGGGAGGCTATTTTTGAAGGTCTCCACCGGGGGGAGAGGCTTCAACAGCAGTTAAAAAAACTCCTCCGGGAGCTGGAGAGGGAGAGTCTCTCCCTTCCAAAAGCTTCCCAAGAGTTCCCGGAGGGGGTTAAAGCCCTTTTAACTCGGTTTCAAAATTTAAAAAGGGAGGGGCTGAGGTTGGAGAAAGGGGTTTTACTGGATCGGGAAGGGGTGGAAGGGGAGTTGAGGAACCTTCTCTGGCAGATGGAGAGGGTGATTGAGAAGGGGCATCAACTCCGGACCTCCCTCTCTAAAGATTGGTACTTGGATCAGGAGTATTGGGAAGCGGAGAAACTAGAGAAGGAGTTGGAGGAGATTCGCCGGGAGGTAGGGGAACTCTTCTGGAGGGTGGAAAGGGATGTTCAAAAAGTGGAGGGGAGACTTCACCGGGGGAGGGAGATTGGAAAAGAGCTCTCCCAGCTGAAAAGGGAGGGGGTCCAATTGGAGAAGAGAGCAGAGGAGGTCCAACTCCTCCGGGAGAGTGCCAACCGGCTCAAACAGGAGATTGGGAAAGAATTGGACAAAATAGACCCAAAAATTGGGGAGAAGTTCTTAAAAAAGGAGTGGGAGCAACTTCTCCGGCAGAGTCAAAAACTTCTCTCAGCCCCGGATCGGGAGGTTGTAGAGAAAGGGGAGCAGTTTTTAAACACAATTTTCCAGTTTCGACTACAGTTGGAGGGTCTATACCAGCGGTGGTTAGCTGAGAAGAGGAGGGCGGAGGGGATTCTCCAAAACCTCCGGGAACGGGGGTTAAATCCGGAAGTGGTTCCACTGGAGGAGAAGTACTCCAATGGGGAGCGGAAAATCTCCTATCTGGAATATCTGGACCGGTACCTTCAAAAAGGGGCCCTCCCCCACTTCCAACACCAGCTCCAACAGATGGAGGAGCTTCTCCGACAGGAGCGGTTTCAGCAGGTGGAGAAGGTTGGAGCCCAACTGGAGAAGTGGCTGGAGGAGAGACGGCAAGAGGGGGAGAAACTCCGGCACCGACTGGAGAGTCAAGCGGAAATGGCCCTCCAGTTCCGGGATATCCTTTTGGAAAGGGGGGGATTCCGGGTTGCCCATTTGGAGATAAAAGATGGAAATCCTGTAAACGGATTTACTCTCCTCTGCACCAATGGGGACCAGTTGGAGTTTAATCGGATAGGGATAGATGAAAATGGGCAGATTCAGGTGGAGTTGGACCATCAGGTCCGGGGGCAGACCGGATGTGGGGTGAAATGGAAAGAGTTGATGAAGGCCCTCCAGCAGGCCGGAATCCCAGTTGTGGATGTGACAAAGGATGGGGTCTCAGTGGTGGACCGGGGAAGGGAGAAACAGCAAGTTAGGGAGTCTAGAAAAAGGAGGGAGCGTGGATGAGCAGATGGATTTTCTGAGACTGGAAAACTATTTAACCCTCCCCCCGGAGGAGTTTTTCCACCGTCGGAAAGAGGAAAACTTTTTAATCCTTTTTTTAGGGGCGGTGGAGAATCCAGTCCCCTTTGTTGACCACTTTTTTGAGCAATTTTGGAAGTTAAACTCCAACTTTTCCCAAAATCTCCTTTCCCTCTACCCCCTCTCAACCCCTCTATTGGAGCTCTTTTTAAAGAGGTTGGAACCAGAGTTGAGGAGGGGGATTGAAGAGGAGATTCATCTCCAACTATTCCAATTGGGGGAGGAGGTTCTCTCCCTCTTCCGCCGGCTTATCAATCTCTCCACATATCGGAACCGGGACCGGATTTTCCAGCTTCAAAGCCGGGTAGAGGAGTTGAATCGGAGTTTGGAGAAGGCCCGGCAAGAGGTGGCTCTCCAGCAGGAGAAGGTGAAGAGAGACTCTGAACTCCGGGAGTTGACCCAGCAATTGAAACAGCTACAGGAGAGGTTTGGAAATCGGGAAAAACTCCGGCGGGAGGTGGAGGAATTGAAAGGGTTGGTAAAGGAGTTGAAGAGACTCCAGCAGGAGGTGGAGGCATCCCAACAGCTCTTTAAAAATCTTCCAAAAGGGTGTGGGGAATGAGCCAATTAGAGGGGCAACTGCTAAAAGGACACCGGTTTTTGGAAAAAATAGAGGAGGGGCTTCAGAAAGGGGTGAACCTTTTCCACCTCTACGGCCCCAATTTGGGGGACCTTTATCTCTTCGACCTTCGGGTCGGGCTCCGGGGGTTGGAGGAGAATCTCTCAATCTACTTTAGCAATCGGCACCGGGTAGATGGGATTTTAATCTACCGGGGGGGAGAGCTGAGGGGATACAGCCCCACCACTTTTGAAGAGGTGGATTTCCAGCAATTAATGGGGGTGGTGAGGAGGGTAACCGGTTTTGGGGCCACTGCAACCCCCTCCACCCCCCCTCCAGAGGCCCAATCCCAACTGGAGGAGGGGGCCCAGCAGGGGGAGGGGTTTCAACTGGAGAATCGGCTCACCTATCTCCGGCGGGCCCTCCGGCAACGGAAGCGGTACCTCCTCCTATTTCCAGAGCTGGATTGGGAGGTTAACATTTACTCCACTGGGGAGCAGAATCTCTCCCTCCTCCGGAAGATTCGCCAATTGAGTCGGTTTCAAAACCTCTTTATTGTAACGATGTTCCCCTCTTTTGCCCCATTCCAATCCTACAATTTGGGATGGAATGACCGGAGTAGGGGGGCCATCTACATTGGAAACCCCACCCTTTTGGAGCTTCAACGGACCCTTCTCCGGTTCCTCCTCCGAAAGGGGTGCCCCCTTCCAGAAAAGAGGGTTTTGGAGCAGATTGCTGGAGGATTCCACCAGAGTCGCCAGCCCCTCCGGGAAGTGGTTCAAGTCCTCAATGCCCGGCTCCAGCCGGGGGCTCCGGTTACTCTGGAGCTCTTCGAGGGGGCCTTTGAAAAGCCGACTGGGGAGAAGGTAAAACTGGAGGATGTGGTTTTAAATGAACGGTTAAAGCGGGATATTGAAAAAATTGTCCAGGATTTTGCACAACAGAAAGAGGGGGCGTTGGCAGGGTTAATCCTCTACGGCCCCCCCGGGACCGGGAAAACCTATTTGGCAAAGGGGTTGGCAAACCACTTTAAAATGTCCTTTTTAGCCCCTACCCTTTCGGAATTAAAGGGAGAGTTTGTCGGGGAGAGTAGCCAAAAAATTCGCCGGCTTTTTGAGGAGGCCCGGGCCAATAAACCGACCATCCTCTTTTTAGATGAGTTGGATACCCTTTTTCCAAAGCGGGGGGGGAGTAGAACCGACTCCTTCCAACAGGATATGGTGAATCAATTTTTAGTGGAAGTGGACGGGGTCCACACTGAAAAGGGGAGTGTTTTTGTAATTGGGGCCACCAACCGGCTGGAGGAGATTGACCCGGCAGTCCGGAGTCGTCTCTCTCAAACTTTCCAGATTCCCCCTCCCGATCGGGAGAGCCGGTTTTTACTCCTTCAAAAGCGGTTTAAAAAGTTCAACTTCTCCCAATTCCCAGAGCGGGAGGAGGTGCTGGAGAAGACGGAAGGGTTTTCGGGCCGGGAGATTGATAATTTGGTGAAATGGGTTAAGAATAGTGTCTCTCGGGAGGAGGAGATTGGGTACCCCCACTTTTTGGAGGCCCTCCGGTTGGTGGAGGAGGAGTTAATTCACCAGTTCCGCCGGGAGGTGGAGGGAGTGGAGATTTTAACCCCCACCCCCCTAGAATTGGGGCTCAATTGGTGGGGTAGAGGGATTGGATCCCGGCTCCGGGAGAGAATTGGGTTGTTGGAGAGGAGGGAAGAAGTGGAGAGGTTGGCCCAGTTGGGGATTTCAATCCCGGTGGGGTATCTTTTAATTGGGGAACCGGGGGTTGGAAAGGGGACCCTCCTCCGGGAATGGGCTGGGGAGGGGGGACTCTACTTAGTCCAAATTCCCGGGGAGATGTTGGTGGAGAGGAGAAGTAGGGGGATTGAACAGCTCTTCTACTACTCCCGCCGGTTGGCCCAGTTGACCAGAAAAAAGGGTGTTTTACTGGTAATTGACGGGGTGGAGGAGGTGGCCAGCCCAACCCTACCCCCAATTTTCCGCCGGACCCTCCTCCAGCAGTTGGAGGAGCTTTCCCAACGGCCCGGCCGGTTAATTGTAGTAGCCACAGGAACCAACTGGGGAGGAGTGGACCGGAGTTTAATCGGCCCCGGCCGATTCCAAATT
>JBDONQ010000121.1:0-1530 GCA_039831255.1 Campylobacterales bacterium | reverse complement strand
GCTGACTACACAATTAAATTCTCCCATGTGGTCTCCCCGGAAACCCCGAAGGGGAAAGCGGCGGACTATTTTGCAAAGCGGGTAGAGGAGTTGAGCCACGGCCGGATTAAAGTGGAGGTTTACCCCAATGGGCAGTTGGGGAGTGATAAAGTAATTCTCCGGAAGTTGAAATTTAACACTGTCCAGATGGCGGCCCCCTCCTTCTCCAAATTCACCGGGCTGGTCCCCCAATTGGCCCTTTTTGACCTTCCATTTCTATTTAAAGACGGCAACCATCTCCACAAAGTTTTGGATGGAGAGGTGGGTCACTACCTATTGGGATTAGTCTCCCAAAAGGGGTATGTGGCCCTCGGTTATTGGGATAATGGATTTAAACAGTTCACTAACTCCAAACGGCCGTTAAAACTGCCGACTGATGGGAAAGGGCTCAAATTCCGGGTTATGAGCTCAAAAGTGTTAATTGAAGAGATTAAAGCAATGGGGGGTATCCCAGTGGTGCTCCCGTTTGGGGAGGTTTATTCAGCCCTTCAACAGGGGGTAGTAGATGGGCAAGAGAATACAATCTCCAATATTTACACAAAAAAATTTTACGAAGTTCAGCGGTATATGACCCTCTCCAACCACGGCTATTTGGGGTATTTGGTGGTAATCAGTAAAAAGTTTTGGAACAAGTTGCCGGCAGATTTGAAAAAGGTAATCCGGCAAGCAATGGAAGAGGCCACCGAAAAAGAGCGACAATGGGCTGAGGAGTTGAATCGGAAGCAATTGGAAAAAATCCGAGATTATGCGAAAAAGAGTGGTAAATTGGAAATTATCTCCCTAACTCCAGAACAGCGGAAAATTTGGGAAAAGCAACTGAAATCTATCTACCCCAAATTCTACTCCACAATCGGGAAAGATTTAATTGAAAAAGTGGAGAAAGCGGGGGAGACGGCCCAAACCGGTGGGGAAGGGGGTAAATAGTGAATAGAGCAGGGACCCTCTCTCCTCTCCCCCCTTTTTTGGTAGAGGTGAACCATTGGTTGGAGGGGGCAGTTGCCTTTTTAACCGGCTTTGGGATTGGGGGTGGAGTTGGTTTGGCTTTTTTAAATGTGGTGGCCCGGTTTATTTTCAACATTGGATTGGATTGGGCTTTTGAAGTAACTAAATACCTTTTCATCTGGTCCGCTTTTTTTGGAGCGGTCCTCTGTTTCCGGGAGGGGTGCCACATCCGGGTAACTTTAGTGCTGGACCTCCTCCCCCCAAAATTTCAGAAATGGGTTCAACTGGTTGGGGAAGTGGTAATCCTCCTCTACCTATCGATAGTCACCTATTTCAGTTATCTATTTATTTTTGACCCAGATTTGGGGGTAAAGGCCAGTGGGGAGATAAATGTGGATGTGGGGATTCCAATGTGGATTCCCTACTTAATTTTGCCAATTGCCGGGGTATTGGGGGGCTATTTTGGAATTCTCCACTTAATTGAAATTTTAATGACCCCTCCGGAGAAGTTAGGGAGGTTAGACCGGGAGATGGAGGAGTTATTAGAAG
>JBDONQ010000208.1:0-1534 GCA_039831255.1 Campylobacterales bacterium | reverse complement strand
TTCCCCAAAGGGTTTTCATTCTCAAGAGTTGGAGGGGGGTAATTCTATTCTAGGTATAACACCTATCTGTAGTGCAAAAATCTAAAAAAGGAATAGCAACCAAATTATGCAACAATGAGAATCAGATGGAAAAAAGGGAACAGAAGGAGCGTACTACCTGAAGAGTTGGGGGAGGAAAAACCGTTGAAGTAGAAGATTGTGATTTTACTCTCTATTGTCCCAAGCCAATTTAATATAATAGATACCCTTCCTTCTCTTTTCAATAGGTAAGAGTATATCCCCTCCATTGGCTATTTCCTCTCTAAAATTTAGATACTCCCCACCCCTAAACCACGCAACCCCTAACTACTAACCCAGTTGCCTAAGAATTCTAGCTCTAAAACGATTGTTACTGACAAATAGCCACTCTTACACACTATATCCAAAAGATTGACGTATCACCCTTTTATAAGATCAAAAGATTCTCAACGGAGATAAACTTCCTCTCAAGTCCATTTAAAATCCCCTATCCCCTTATATCTCTACTGATAAAGCCTTATATCTCCACTGATAAATCAGAAGGTTTTACGGCGATTTTTCGTAAAAATTCAATTTTCCAATCCATTTCCCCCTCTAGATAAATCGGGAGTTTCTATATTTCCAGTAAAGTTGCTTCCCCGATTGAGAGTTCCCTTCTCCCACTCCCTCTAAATAGAGAGGAGTTTTCCAAAACCTCCCCCTTTCCCCTTTTCTTTTAAATATACTCTTCCCAATGTTGTCAGGGAAAAATTAAGCCATATTGTGAATCACATTTTGAACATCGTCACTCTCTTCCAACGCCTCAATTAACCGCTCCACTTTTGCCGCCACTTCATCGGAAACATCGGTGGTATTGGTAGGGGTCAATTGGATATTACTCTCCAGAATCTCAATCCCTTCCACTCCATTTACCGCTTCCAAAACTTGATTAAATTCGGCAGGGGTAGTTTCAATTACTAGAACCTCTTCCAACTCTTTTATATCTTCAGCCCCCCCCTCCAGTGCCACCTCCATCACCTCATCATCCTTCTCTCCCCGGGAGATTACAATAATCCCCTTCTTTTCAAACATCCACGCTACACTTCCACTGGTTCCCAAATTCCCCCCGTATTTCCGGAAAATGTGCCGAATTGCCGCTACAGTTCTATTTTTATTATCAGTTAAACACTCCACCATTATTGCAACCCCCCCGGGCCCGTACCCTTCATAAACCACCTCGCTAAGGGTAACTCCTGGCAATTTTCCGGTAGCTTTATCAATCGCTTTCTGAATATTGGCCATTGGCATTGAGTCAGCCTTTGCCCGCTCAATTGCCAACCGGAGAGCCGGGTTATTATCTGGATTTCCTCCCCCCTGTCGGGCGGCAGTCATAATTGCTCGGACATGTTTTGAGAAAATTTTAGACTTTTTTGCATCCTCTTTTGCTTTTATATGTTTAACTTTACTCCATTTATTGTGACCTGCCATTGCTACCCTTTCTCTCCAAAATTTCCGTAAAAGGATATCAAAAAGTTGA
>JBDONQ010000137.1:0-5509 GCA_039831255.1 Campylobacterales bacterium | reverse complement strand
TTCGGGTGTAGATATTTCCCTCCCGCTCCAGATTGAATAGGGCGGCCGCCTCCTCCACATCTGTGTAGAGATAGGCGGTGGTCATGTAAATTGGAATTTGAACACTTCTCTCCCGGTCTGGGGTGTATCCCCAGTGGAGGGCTATCGTCTCGTCGTGGAGTTCCATACTCCTCTCCTTTCCAGCGAATTGGGGAAATTATATATAATCCCCCAACTCTGAAGGAGGTGAAATGGGGCTCTATGACCGGGAGTTGGAGCTATTGAAGAGGGTAGGTCGATATCGGGAACGGAGAGTCTACCGGGAGGGGGTAGTGGATTTGGCTAGTAACGACTATCTGGGGTTGGGGGAGTTGCCGGAGATTGGGGAGAGGACGTGGGAGAGACTTCGGCGATTCCGGCGCCGGGGGGCCGGGGCATCTTTGCTGGTAAATGGGTACCATCCGGCCCACCAACTGCTGGAGGAGAGGCTCTGCGAACTGAACCGGATTGAGAAAGGGGTTGTGGTGGGGAGTGGTTTTTTAGGAAATTTGGCCCTTTTCCAACTCCTCCGCCGGGGGGATTTGGGGTTGGTGGACTCCCACTACCACAGTAGTGGTTTAGTAGGGGCAAAACTCTCCCAAGGGGAGATTCGGTTTTTCCCCCACAACGATTTGGAGGGGTTCCGGCGGGAGCTGGAGAGGGGCCGGAGGGAGGGGTTCCGGCGGATTTTTACATTTGTGGAGGGGGTCTACTCAATGGGGGGGGAGCTGGTTCGGCGGGAGATTTGTGAAGAGGCCCAGCGGGAGGGGTTTCTGGTAATTGATGAGGCCCACTCAGTTGGGGTTGTCGGGGAACGGTTGTTAGGGGTTTCGGAGCTCTACAATTTGAACCGGGAGCGGTTGGTAAAGTTGGGAACATTGGGGAAAAGCCTCGGGAGTTACGGAGGGTATATTTTGGGGCCGGCTGAGGTGATTAAGTATCTATTAAACCGGGCCCGGTCAATTATCTACACAACCGCCCTCTCCCCTTTTGATACTTTCTATGGGCTGGAGAGTTTGGAATACATCCAGCGGAATTTGGAGTGGCTAAAACGGGAAATTGACCGGCGGAGGAGATTATTCCAGACCCAATCCCTGATAAAAGTGGTGGAGGTCCCTTCAATTGAAAAACTGCTCCAACTGAAGCAGAGTTTAGAAAAGAGGAAAATAGTAGTTGGGGCAATTCGCCCTCCCACTGTTCCTAAGCCAATTTTTCGGATAATCCTCCGACTCCCAGCTCCAATCCCCAAAATTTCCGAAACCCTCTCCCTTTTAACCGAAGGGTTATCTCTTCAGGTGCCAAAATTCGGCAGTGAACGGAAGAATTAAGGTAAAGAACTCCAGCCGGCCGGCAATCATTCCAAAGGCTAAAATTAGCAGAATTACATCATTGGGCTTGAGAGTCTCCTCCCTATCAATTGGAATTAACTCCCGTCCCCGAATTATAATCCCTTTTCGGTGGTGGTGAAGATTTTATTGTCTCTTTTATAAAAACTCTCCCTTTTGCCCCTAAAAAGAGCCGTCGAACATTAAAAATCAGGACTCTATCTCCTCTAAAATCCCATAAAAGGCATGGACTTTTGGCCCCCGTATTGTGGAGAGTTTCAGCTTGTGCATCAATGAGTAGTAGCTCAGATTGTTATTAATTGTAATCACCTTTGGGATTCCCCACTCCTTCACCAAAAAAGATTTTATTATATTCTCCTCATCCTTTAAAAGGCGGTAATTGCCAAATCGGCCCGGTCCAACCCTTCGCTCTTAATTGTCTCTTCATCCTCGTATTCGGTATTGATTACCAGTACATTTTCCAACTGCCGGGCCGCCCGCTCCGCCCACTCCCTATTCTTCTCCAGTAAAACCACCCGAATTTCCCGAAGGCTCAATAATTCCTCTATTTCTATTCCCAATTATCCCGATAGAGGGCCTTTGCCAAGTTGTACCCTACCTTCCCAGCCCCAAAATTAGAATCTGTCGTTCTTTCATTGAAACCCTTGAAACCCTTTTTAAAAGTTGGAAATTGGAATTAAAGGGAGTTTACCCTCCCTCAGTTAAAGATTATTGAAAAGGGGAAAACTACCGGAACTTCCGTTCAAGTATCGGGACAATAAAAGAGGTAAAAAGGAGAAGGAGGGCTAAAATTAGGACAATCGTTGGAATTAATGGAACTGGATAAATTAGGGAGAGGAGAATAGCCCCACTGATTACCCCAAAAGTGAGAATCCCAGAACCAACAATTATTGGAAGGGGGCGATGGCCTACCTGCTCAATTATTACCGGGGGAAGGGTGAAAAGGGCTAATAGCAGAATTATTCCAACAATTTGAACCAGTAATCCAATCACAATTGAGACTACAATTAAGAAAAGGGTGTAGAGGAGCCCTGTTTTAACTTTTCTAAGTTGGAGGAAGTCGGGGTCATAACTGATACCCAACACTATTTTAATGAATGGGGAGAGGAGGAGAAGTAAAAGGGCCAACCCCCCCAGTAGTTTCAATTGGAACTGATTTAAAAAGAGGAAATTCCCGAAAAGGTAGCTAATCACCTCCCCATTTTGGACATTTCCAAGGTAAAGGAACAGAACCCCTACACTCATCCCCACTGCCCAAAGACTCTGGATTAGACTCTCTTTCCGGTCTGGAAATTTTAAAAGAATTACACCCAATACCCCCCCGATTAATCCACTAAACAGGGCTATCCAAAATGGGATTACCTCCGGACTTAACTGAAAATAAAAAGCCAATCCTACCGCTCCAAAGTTGGCGTGGCTAACTGCTCCAGTTAAAGAGGCACTCCGGGTAAAAACAATTAAACTCCCCAAAATAGCAACAATTACACTAATAAAAAGCCCCCCCAGCAGAAGGGTGAGCAGAAAATTATCCATTGAACCCCTTTTTTTAAAAATTATACCCTTCCAAACCTCCCTATTTCAAAAAAGGGGAGAGGGAAAGGGTTTTTACCCGATTGGAACAGTTGAACTCCAGCAATTGGACTTTTTTCCGCCAAATCACTTCACACATTTCCGGGGAAGAGGGGTGGTAGTAGAGGAGGAGGGCTTCCAATAACTGGGGGTCTGATTGGGAAGAGATGTGGGCCCGTTGGAGAAGAATTGGAAGACGGCGAGCCACCGGTCTGGTGAAGTAGAGGCCACTCCCCAATTTATCTTTTAACGGATTTATCAGTAGGACCCCATCAAACCCCAAAATTGAGATTAAAATACTGGTCAACAGAAGTCGGTACCCCCTCCGGAATGGCTTAAGCCGGACCCGGTAGGAGTTTAAAAAGTGGCGGGCAATTGGGATTAAAAAAGGAAGGGTAAAAGGGGCAAACTCCTCTATTTTAATTTTCTGCCGGAAAGAGAGGAGGAGGGATAAGAGGAAAGCCCCAGAGGCGATACTCCCTATTAGAGACCGGTATCCCGGAAGATTCTCTTTGTAAAGGGCGTATAGGAAATAGAGAAAGAGAAGGGGAGAGTAAATGGAGCTATAGACCAGCAAAAAGTGGAGGAAGTGCCCCTTTGGAACCCCCCCAATCCGGTACCCCAGCAGTAAAAAGACCTCAGCCATCCCCGCTAATCCAACCCCAATCCACTTCCAATTTCGGTGCCAGAGGCCGTAAATAATCGCCCCAATCCCCAGTGAGATATTGGCCGGGTCCAGTAGGGTTACAACTGGGAGGAGGAGAATTGGAAGGGGTTGCCCCCGATGGAACAGGTAGAGGAGGAGGGTTGTCTCCAACAGGAGGAGGGCCGCCCTTGTCAGGAGGAGGGTGGAGAGAACTGTGCCGGGGAGGAGGAGGTAGAGGAGGAGGGTGTAGAACTGCTCCCGGGGGGTTCGGATGTAGTGGGGAAGAATTTGGGAGAGGAGGAGGGCTGAGGTCCAAGAGAGGAGGAGGGGGATTCCCCGGAGGAGGGGGGTGGGGTCCCCCCACTGGAGGGAGGAAGTGAGTTGGAGAGCCCCCCGATACCAGTTGAGGAGGAGGGGGTTCTCGGAAACCTCCCCAATTTCAAAAGGGGCGATTGAGAGGTGGGAGACCCCATACCAGTAGAGGAGGGGAAAATAAAGGAGGAGTAACCCCCGGGAAAGGTGGGACCACCCCTTATCTGTCACTCTTCCCCAGATTCAAAGTGGTTGTAGAAGTAGTTAATCGCTTCAATATACCCGGAAACTGACCCACAATCGAACCGGCGAGCTTTAATTTTATAAGCGATTACCACCTCCTCCCGGGCTTGGAGATTTAACGCGTCGGTCAACTGAATTTCCCCTCCTTTTCCAGGGCCAATCCGCCGGAGATATCCAAAAATTGAGGGGGTTAAAATATATCGGCCAATAATTCCCAAATTAGTAGGGGCCTCCTCAGGGGTCGGTTTTTCTACCATTTCTTCCACAATCAAAACCCCTTCCTCAATCTCCCTCCCTTTAATTACCCCATATTTTTCACTTTCCCGGGGGTCAATCTCCTCCACTGCCACAATACTGGTCCGGTATTTTCGGAACAGTTGGACCATCTCTTTCAATGGGTTTCCCAGACAGAGATCATCGGCCAACACCACCCCAAAGGGTTCGTTCCCTATCAGCGGTTCCCCAGTTAAAACTGCGTGGCCCAACCCCAACATTTGCCGTTGCCGGATGTAGGTAAAAGCGCACTTCTCAATAATCCTATTTATCTCTTCCAAATATTGGAACCGGCTACTCCCCTTCAATTTCCCCTCCAACTCAGGGTGGAAGTCTAGATAATCCTCAATCGCCCGTTTATTCCGACCGGTGACAAACCCAATTTGATAAATCCCCGCCTCGATACACTCCTCTATTCCGTAATGGATTAGCGGTTTATTCACAATTGGCAACATCTCCTTTGGGACCGATTTGGTCGCCGGTAAAAACCGGGTCCCATATCCCGCCGCTGGAAATAGAGCCTTTTTTACAATCCCCATTTCTACTCCTTCCAAACTTCTACAGAGCCCCTGGGGTCAAAACTCCAGCTTCCCCCGCCGATCCACCGGATTGGCCGGTCTCAACTTCCCCCACTCCAAAATAAAGGGTTCAATTACATCACTAATTTTGGGATAATCAAATCGATACCCCTTCTCCAACAGATGATGGGGCAGAACTCGGTGGGAGTCGTGGAGAACCTCATCCACCAATCTTCCCAGAAACCACCGGAGGAGAATTGGAGGAATTTGAACCCGGAGGGGGCGGAGACCGGTCAACTCCTCCATTGTCTCCAACACCTCCCGGAACTGGACCGGATAAGGGGTGGTCCCATTGTAAACCCCCACCCCCCTAATTTCAAATAGGAATCGGAAAATTTTTACAACTTCGTAAACTGAGATGTAGGAGAGCCAATTTTCCCCATTTCCAACAATTGGAACAATTCGGAGTTTAAAACTTCGGTAGAGGAGGGGGAGAATCCCCTTTTCCCCAAATACCACCCCCAACCGAATCACTGCAGTCGGTTTATTGCACTGGAATGCCTCCCGCTCCCACTGCTCCGCCA
>JBDONQ010000094.1:0-1537 GCA_039831255.1 Campylobacterales bacterium | reverse complement strand
AAAATTGGCCCTTGGTATTTGGAGAGCCGGAAAAAGTAAGACTCCTCCTTTACAATCCGGGTCGGTTTCCCGCAATCGGGGCAAAACTCATCGTTCACCAAATGGGAAGGGGCAATAAAAGTTTCACAACTGACGCAGTAATATCCTTCGTAAACCCCTTTGTAAATATCCCCCTTCTCCCACATTTTCCGGAACGCCTCCTGAACCCCCCGGATGTGGTACTCGTCAGTGGTCCGGATAAATTTATCATAACTGATTTTAAAATAGTCCCACAACTCCCGGAATTTTCCGCTGACTTCATCGGCATACTCTTTTGGCTCTTTCCCCCGGGCCTTTGCCGCTTCTTCAATCTTTTGGCCATGCTCATCGGTACCGGTTAAAAAGAAGGTGTCCAACCCTTTCAATCGAGCGTACCGGGCAATTGAATCGGCAATAATTGTGGTATAGGCGTGACCAATATGGGGGACATCGTTTACATAGTAGATAGGAGTTGTTAAATAATACTTTTTACACTCTTTTTTAGTATCCATCGGGAAAATCCTTTCTATTTTCGGGAATTTTATCAAATTTATTCCTCTTAACTCCGACTTAAAAGAATTGTATCCAACTCTCTCCAGAGGGGAAAAGGGGAAACTGGTGAAGAGACTAAGGTAGGAAGGGGAAAGCCGGGATTTCCCCTTTTTAGAGGGCATCCCTTTTAATCCAATCTTTAATAATTTTTTCAATCTCCTCCTCTGAGTAGTGGGGGGTATTGTAGAGCCCTTTTTGGACCCGCTGTCGCTCCGCCTCGTACAAAATTACCGCAGTGGCCACTGAAACATTTAAACTCTGACTCATTCCGTGCATTGGAATTACCACATTTATATCGGCATACTCCCGGGTTAGCTCGCTAACCCCATCTACTTCATTCCCCACCACAATTAAGGTTGGTTTTGTGTAATCTACCTCCCGGAAATTGATACTTTTCAAGGTTAAATCGGTGGAGACAATTTGGACCCCCTCCCCCTTTTTCCTCTGGTAGAGGGCCTCTAAATTTTCGATATATTCAATAAACATCCACTTGTCGGCTCCAATTGTAATTTCCCGGTTCAATCTAGTTCTGGTCTGGTGTCGGTAGTAAACTTTTCCAATATTAACTGCGTCGGCACTCCGGATAATTGCCGCCAAATTGTGGGGGGAGTAGACATAGTCCATTACCAGCTCCAAATCCCGCTGTCGTCTCTCCAACACCCCCCGCATCCGGGCCAGCCGTTGGGGGGTCACCAGTTTAAAGAGCTCTTCCACTATTTATAAACCTCCCGTTCAGTAGGAAATTCCCCCCGGCGGACCTCTTTCGCAAACTGTTGAACCCCCTCCCGGACCAGTTTCGCCCCCTCCAGATACTTTTTTACAAATTTAGGGGTAAACTTTTCGAAAAAACCTAAAAAATCGGACCATACTAGCACTTGGCCAGTTGTGTACCGCCCCGCCCCAATTCCAATTGTTGGAATTGAGACCCGTTCGGTAATCGCTTTTGCCACCTCCTCCCGGACCCCTT